>NZ_KQ976354.1:7181782-7364272 GCF_000346485.2 Scytonema hofmannii PCC 7110 | reverse complement strand
TGGATGCAGTGGATGCAGTGGATGCGGCGGAGCTTTCTCCCCTGCTCCTCGGCTCCCCTGCTCCCCTGCTCTCTACTTTCCTTGTCCCAGAAGTAGAGGGAACCGTTGCTACAGTGGTACTACAGGTTTCAGAACCCCCGTTAACTCGCGTTGGAGCGGTTGTGGGTTTTTTGAGAAAACGGTTGATGCTTGTTTGCAGCCAAGCTGTATCTAACTCTGGTGATGCAACAACATCGACTCCCCAACGCCAACCAAAAAATGTAGAACGATCGGTGGCTACTACTGCCACTGGGCTATCTTTGGAATCCCAAACAGCAGGCGTTTGAGTTGTTGCTAATTCATCGGGAACAACCACACCACCGCGTATCTTACCAAAAAGTTCCTTTTTATCTGCCCAAAACTGAATTTTTTGTTTTGGTGGAAGTTGTAACTGTTGTGTGCTTTCAAGGCTAAATCCCCAATAACCTCCCAACAGTGTACGCAAAAGCTGTCTAACTCCTGGTGCTGATACACTTCCCACCGGACCGCTAGCAATTAAGCGCCCTCCTTTGCTCATCCATTCTTCTAGAGCAATAGCTTGTGCGGGAGTTAATGACTCAACATTGGGCATAAATAAGATAGTGCGATCGCCCCAATCTGCCGCACTCCTCACATTCCACAGGGGAATTACACAATACTTTACCCCTGCAGTCTGCAAACGGGTTGTAATGCCCGTCCACTGATTTGTATTTTCTGTACTTTGGACAATACTGATGACTGGTTCTGTAGTTGTTGCGGTAGCTGGCAACATTAGTAAATTAAATAGTAAGAATTTAACATTTAAAATTAAAAATCCTGCTTTTTGAATTTTTTGTCTCCGATTTGTCACTATAAACCCCCACAGCATAATTTAGTTAGTGGTTAGTGGTGTAGGACAGGCGTCTCGCCTGTCATCGTTAGTGAATAGTGGCAAGATTTTAACTATTAACTACTAACCACTAACTATTGAATACAAGTTAAAATCAATTCTTCAACTCCTGACACTGGAAATACTTTTGTACCCAGTGCTTGAGCCACATCCTCAACACTTATATCATCTAAAAATACCAATTCGCCATGTTTCAGCATGACACTTGGCAACAAAATTCCATTTCCCAAATCTTGCCCCTTTAACTTCAGCAGCAAATCGTGACCGGTTAACAAGCCAGTTACAGTAATATTCTGTCCCCAATAATCACTTGACAAAGCGTGCATCTTCACATCTAATCCCTCGACTGAGTTTAATCGCTTAATAATTGGCTCAAATGCTTGTTCTACTGCGTTACCCACAACCCAAGTCAATTTTCTAGGTTCAACCTTTGGTGGTAGCAACCGATCGGCTGTTTCTGAAAATTGTCTGAGAAATAAACGAATGGAACCAACACCGTTGTCTATTTGCGGATAGTCTGCATACTCAGACTCTTCTGGCAATTCCTCTCTAGCGATCAGAAACCACTCATCAGCTAACCAAATACAGTTTTGACCGTATTTTTGACGAAACTCTTGTTGTAGCGATCGCACTTGGTTGATCGTTTCCCTTGCTGTTTCTGTACTTACGGGTATCAGTTCGTCTTCTTGCGGGCGAAACTTGGTTAAACCCACTGGCACTACTGCTACAGAAGCAACAGCAGGAACTTCACCTGTATGAAAAGACGCTAAATCCCTGAGTGTTTGTTCCAAATGACTGCCATCATTGATACTAGGACATACTACAACTTGTGCGTGAATTTGAAGTCTTCTTTTTTGGAACCACTGAATCTGCTGTAAAATTTTACCTGCACGGGGATTTTTGAGCAATCTGATTCTGACTTCTGGTTCTGTTGCATGAACAGAAACATAAAGGGGAGACAAGCGCATATTCTCAATACGCTGCCATTCTCGTTCTGGTAAATTGGTGAGGGTTAAGTAGGAGCCATATAAAAAACTGAGTCGATAGTCATCATCTTTAAGATATAAACTATAACGCTTGCCTGGAGGTTGCTGGTCTATAAAACAGAAGGGACAGCGATTATTGCACTGAATTAAACTATCAAAGAGTGCTGTTTCAAACTCTAGTCCCAAGTCATCATCATAGTCTTTTTCAATTTCTATATGATGTGTTTTGCCAGCAACATCTAAAACTTCTAAGTCCAGCACTTCATCAGCACATAAAAATTGATAATCTATTAAATCTCTGGGCTTTGTACCGTTAATGCTGACAATGGCATCTCCCGGTTCAAATCCAATTTCCGCAGCGATAGATTCGGATATTACTTTAGTAATTCGGGCAGGATGAATAATAGCCATTTTGAATAGGGTTAGTGGTTAGTGGTTAGTTGTTAGTGGTACAATCAATAGAAAAATTATAGTGTTTTTTATGTGGCAGTCTCTAACAACTAACAACTATCAACTATCAACCAACAACTAACAACTATCATCAGTGAAAATTATCTCTGAGAACCGTGTTATAGTGGCAACTTTACTGCTAAGTGTAGCACTGGTGTTCTTAATAGGAATTTCCTTGTCTTTTGGGGCAGTTGCCTTGACTCCATCCCAATTATGGCAGGCAGTCCTTCGCAAAGGCGACACATTGGCTCAAACTATTATCTGGGATTTAAGGTTACCTCGAACCCTAGCAGCAATGTTGGTGGGTGCAGCTTTGGGAATGTCTGGCGCACTGCTTCAAGGAATGCTTCGGAATGGATTAGCAGATCCTTTCTTGCTTGGTATTTCGGCTGGGGCGGGTTTGGTGGTTGTCCCAATATTGGCTCTGGGGATATTGCAAAGTTGGATTCCCTTTGCTGCATGGGTTGGTAGCTTATTGACTACCTTGTTCGTTTATCTTCTGGCTCGCAGTGGTGATGGTATTTCTATCGAAAGGTTAATTTTGGGTGGAGTTGCTGTGAGTTCGTTATTTGGGGCAATTCAATCTGTTTTGTTGCTCTTAGCAGAAGATGGACAGATCCAAGCTGCGTTAAGTTGGTTAATTGGGAGTCTCAACGGTAGGGGATGGAATTTGGTTGCGATCGCAGGACCCTATATTTGTATAGCTTTATTGGTAGGATCTCTACTTGGTCGCAGTCTCAATTTATTAAATTTGGGAGATGATTTAGCTGTTGGTTTGGGAGTTTCCCTAGCGCGATCGCGTATTATTATTGGTGCTGTTGCTACATTACTTGCTGCAGGTGCTGTGAGTGTAGCGGGATTGATTGGCTTTGTTGGCTTAATCGTTCCTCATGGTATCCGCTTGTTTGTTGGCACAGATTACCGATTTGTTTTGCCTTTAAGTGCTGTGGGTGGCGCGTTAGTCCTAACAGGAGCCGATCTGCTTTCTCGCCTGGGCGCTGTAGAATTACCAGTAGGTGCAGTCACCGCACTGCTTGGTTCGCCTGTATTTATCTGGTTATTATACAACCGCAAATCATGATCTTAAAAACTCACGAACTTACTGGTGGATACGCAGGCAAACCCGTTATTCAAGATATCTCCCTGACACTTCAAGCTGGAGAATGGTTAAGTTTGGTTGGTGCTAACGGTTCGGGAAAATCCACGCTGCTAAAACTGATGAGTCGCTTGTTGAAACCCCAAACAGGATGTGTACTCCTCGACGGACAAGCCATTCACACTCAAAAAGCTATAGATGTGGCCAAAAAGTTGGCTTTACTACCACAACAGCAAACAATACCTCCAGGGTTGACAGTAAAGCAGTTAGTCTCTCTGGGGCGCACACCCCACCAGCCTTGGTGGCAATGGGAATTAGATGCAGAGGATAGAGAGAAAGTAGAAACCGCTCTACAGCTAACACAAATGCAAACATTTCGCGATCGCCCTGTAGAACAACTATCAGGTGGTGAGAGACAAAGAGCATTTTTAGCACTGGCATTAGCACAAAATCCACAAGTATTACTGTTAGATGAGCCAACAACTTATTTAGATGTACGCTACCAATTGCAATTATTAGAGTTGCTCAAACAACTTAACCAGGAACAGAATATATCAATTATTACAGTGTTGCATGATGTCAATTTAGCCGCAAGGTATAGCTCTCGTATTGCTCTAATTTGCCAAGGTAAAATCTGGGATTTAGGAGAACCAAAAATAGTATTAACACCAGAAAATTTAGCTAATGTTTTAGGTGTAAAAATTGCTGTACTCGAAACACCAGTAGGTTTGCAAATTTGTTCTTTAATCGCGATTGAGGATTAGGTATTGGGGACTGGGGCTATTTTCCCAATCCCTAATCCCTATACGTAGGGTGGGCATTGCCCACCCTACAAAAATCGGTAATTTTAGAACAGAAAGGGAGTTAGCAAAATATTCCCAATCCCCAATTGCTAATACATTTTGAGGTTTATTATGAAGCGTCATTTAATATTGATTGGACTATTAATATGGATAAGTTTTGGTATTTTGGCTTGCTCAAACACAGCAAATGAGCAGGCAAAGACTTCAGAGATAACTGCTACTTCTGTGTCACCGCAACCTGCTCAGTCAGTGGAAAAAGTTGTGACGCTTACATCTCTTTCCACAGATATTATTTCTAGATTAGATAGCAAAAAAATTGTGGGTATGTCTGGTAGCAATTTATTCAAAAATGACCCACGTTTTAAGGATATTTCTCGTGTCAGTGAAGGTCAAGCACCGCCAAATCTAGAGAAAATCCTAGCCCTGAAACCAGATTTAGTCATTGGTGCAGAGGGTTTTTCCAATCAGACAACGAATAAACTTAAAGAGTTGGGTATCCAAACTCTGCTGACTAAAGTTGATAGTTGGGAAGGAATACAAGATTTAACTAAAACATTAGCAAAAATCGTTGGAGCAGATCCAACACCACTTTTAAAGCAATATCAAACTTTTTTGCCCGACAAGCCAATTCAGAACGAATCTACTTTAGTGCTTGTTAGCCGTCAACCAATTTTAGCACCGAATAAAAAAAGCTGGGCTGGTAATTTACTCGATAAATTTCAGGCAAAAAATTTAGCAGCTGATTTACAAGGGAAAACCCCCATACCTGGTTATATAAATCTTTCTGCGGAGAAAATTTTAGAAGCAAATCCAGAAGTTATTATTATTGTTAGCCCACAACCAGGGCTTTTAAAATCTTTTAAGTCAGAATCTTTTTGGAACCAACTGAAAGCAACAAAAAATAATCGAGTCTACGAGTTTGATTACTACGGGCTTGTCAATCCTGGTAGTATTGATGCCATTGAAAAAGCTTGTCAGCAATTAAAAGCAGCGCTTGAAAAAGGGAGTAGGGAGTAGGGTGGGCATTGCCCACCTGGTCGCTGGTCACTGGTCACTGGTCACTGGTCACTGGTTACTGGTCACTGATTAACCAGAACCCCTGCTCCAATTGCCCCTAAAATCAATACACCAAAGACCAAACGGTACCAGATAAATACCCAAGTACTTCTGGTTTTTAGAAAACGTAACAAACCAGCGATCGCTAAATAAGAAAAGACTGCTGATGAAATTGTCCCGACGATCAAGGGAACCATATTATCCCCGACACCGACTTCCAACAAACCTTTTAACTCAACTAAACCAGCTAAGGTAATAGCAGGGAGACCTAACAAAAAGGAAAATCTTGCTGCGGTTGCTCTTTCCAAACCAATAAATAGTCCTGCTGTGAGGGTAGAACCAGAACGAGAAACACCGGGAATGAGTGCCATAGCCTGAGCCAATCCCATCGATATGCCGTCTGACATTTCTAATTGGCTAAATTCCCGCTTCCGCTTGCCGAGTTTTTCTGCGACCCCCAATATTATGGACATGAAAATTGAAGCAACTGCTATTGCTCCTAGACTTCGTATAGGGGAATTATCAAAATCGGGGATAAATTTTTTAATCAAAAGTCCACAAACAACAATTGGCAGAGTTCCTATGATAATTCCCAAACTGACACGGAAGTCTTTGTCTTGGTAATCGGAACGGCTAATTGCTTTTGTTGCTCCTAAGACAAGTTGTGTCAAATCTCCCCAGAAATACCACAGTACTGCAGCAATACTTCCTAGCTGAATAACGGCGGTAAAAGCGACGCCCGGATCGCCCCACCCAAGTAGCACTGGCACTACTTTTAAATGTGCCGTGCTACTAATAGGTAAAAATTCCGTAGCTCCTTGAACAAAACCCAATACAAGGGCTTGGAAAATATTCATCTGCTGTACTCCACTGGCGCTTGCAGCTTGGTTGCCAAAAGCTTTTAGTGGTTCTGCTATAACCGAGAGTGCGGCAGATGAAACACTTAAAATTACAAATAATTGACGTTTTGATAAAATCATTTAGTTTACCTTGCGATCGCTACCTCTATCAGTTCTACACACAATTTCACAAACGTCTCCCTAAACGAACCTTCCGGTAAAAAAGCATCTAAAAGTATAAAGGTTAAGAGATAAAGGACTAAAAAAGCTTACGTAATTTTACTAAATTATCAACTCTACCGCGTTTTTGTTACTCTTTTCACACTTAATGTGAAGAAAGGATGAAGAGTAAATAATTTTATTTTTTACTTACAAATACGTCAGTTCGACAAAGCACTCATTAGACCTCACGTTTCAAATAACAAATGACGATCCTAACTAGTTAACTGGTCACTGGTCACTGGTCACTGGCCACTGGTCACTGGTCACTGGTCACTGTTAATTTCCTTGCATGTAAATGTCACGAATAGGAAAGGGAATTTTGATTCCTTCTTTTTGATAGCGTTTGTGCAATTTCTTAACAAACAAATGTCTGGCAATGCGTTGATCGAAAAACTCACTCACCCGCATATAAAGCGTAAAATTAATACTAAAATCAGCAAAGTTTTCAAATCTTAAATAAGGCTCATTGCTCATCAATTCTGGAGCCACTTCTTGCATAACTTCTTTAGCCACTTCTACAGTGACTCTTTCGACCTGTTCTAAGTCACTATCGTAGGAAACCCCTACAGTCATTCTCAAGGTAATCTCTTTAACTGGAAGATGGTAGTTTGTAAAAATTGCAGTAGCTAGCTTAGAGTTAGGTACGATAATGACATTGTTAGAAAGCTCCTTAATAGTTGTATTTCGCCATGTTATATCTGTAACATAACCCTCATGATTGCCAGAATCCAGCTTCACGTAATCTCCGGTTCTTACTTGCTTGGAGATAATTAGGTAAAAGCCAGAAAATAAATTGGCTAATGTGTCTTGAAGTGCCAAACCAACTGCAATACCTGTAATACCCAAGGTAGTAACAAGTGGTGTAATCTCAACTCCAAGTGTTTGCAGTAAGATTAATATACCTAAAACTAAAACAGCAGTTTTAGCAGCATTAGAAATCAAAGATGCTGAAAGTTTTTCTGTTCTCCGTAAATAAAGATTGATAATGCCAGCAGTAAGTCTGGCAAGAACTAAAGTAACAGAGTATAAAAAAGCAATTGTAATAACTTTTTTCAGAAGTTCTGTAATTTCTGGAACTATACGATAACTAATAACTGCACCATAAAAACCACCTAACGTACACCAAATAAACGGCATACGATTTAAGGATTGAATTAGTATTTCACCAATTGGGAATTTTCTGCCAAATGCAATCTTTTTCAGTCTTATAAAGATAACTTTTTCGCCAATAATTCCACTAAGTAAACCAATGAGAAGAAATCCAATTGGTACAATCAATTGCATCATCATGATTTTCGAGTTTCAATTTAGGGAACATATAGGTTTGGGTAATTTTGTAATATTTAATACAGAAAACTACCCTGTTTGGTGGCATATGGTTTGAAACCGGATGTAGTTCTTTATGGCGACATTATAGTAGAATGCAAACTTTATAAGTCTAGCGGATGCAGTCCTAGAGCGCCGATCTAATAGTTAAAATAGGGGCAAAAAACCCGGTTTCTCTCTGCCGGCAAGATTGATATCTCGTATGCTCAACTCGAAGAAACCGGGTTTTTGGGATTTCTGTACCGACGCTCTAGAGAAGCATAACTCCCCCAAGACGAGCAAAATAGGTGACTTCTTAATTTTTATTTTACAATGTTGGCTTTCTCTTGTGGGTCGGGCTAGAAGCCCGTCTTACATCAAGGTAGGCAAGAATACTCGAAAGTTTGCTCAGACGGTTTTGCTCCTTGCAACTTCTCTCCACCCACATTTCGGGATGATTTCTTTCTGAGAAGTTGTTTAGCAAAATCAGGGCTTACGCAAAAACCGGGTTTCTTTACCAAAAATAGTCGTTTCAGCCATGAGTCTCTGTCCAGAAACCCGGTTTCTTTTATGTGAGTGCGTAAGTCCTAAAAATTACAGTCATATAGCAAATAATTATTAACTATTGACAAGATAGCAACGGTGCAGTAGACGGTTACAGCAATTTTAAGCTAAAGTTGTAATGAGTTTGTTTTAAATTAGGGTGTGAATAATTTAGGCTTGAGAAGCAAAAAAGATACCCCACTTCAATCTGCAATTTTCCCAGCGCTCCAAACTAAGCCTGGGGAGAGGTGGACTTAGAGGAGCAGAAGCGCAAGATACATAAAATCACAAATAAACATTTAACAGGGACAAAAAGCCCATTAAGTTAAAAAACTTAAAGTAAATATGCAAAAACAAGCGTTATCTATACAACCAATTCGTTCCCTAGAAGATGCTCTCGATCGCTGTCAGCAGCTAGGTATGCGCGTGAGTCGCCAGCGTCGTTTTATTTTAGAACTGTTGTGGGATGCACAAGAGCATCTATCTGCCCGAGAAATTTACGATCGCCTAAACTTGCAAGGAAAAGGGATCGGGCATACCTCTGTTTATCAAAACTTAGAAGCTTTATCCAGCCAGGGCATTATTGAGTGTATTGAACGCTGTGATGGGCGTTTATATGGCAATATTAGTGATTCTCACAGTCACGTTAACTGTTTGGACACCAACCAGATTCTGGATGTTCATATAGAACTCCCAGAAGATTTCATTCGCAAGGTAGAAGAACAAACAGGCGTAAAAATTACCGATTACAGTATCAACTTTTACGGCTACCGCAATAACAAAGAACAGAATAGAGATGAGTAGGAGCGCAAGGCATTGCGCCCGTACACTGGTCACTGGTCACTGATATCGTATGACTCTTCTGAAAGAATCAGTTCCCCTTCTATACTTTCAATAATTCCCTTCTCCAACATATTGTTGTTAGTCCAGACAGCTGTATTGTCCGTACTGCTAATAATATTAAGTTGGGATTGTTGTGACAGGAAATTTTTGATGATTTGAAACTGTTCTGATGAGAATATAGCACCCTTGCTTAAAGCAATCTCTTTAATAGCATCAGTTAACACAGCTTGAAATAAACAGGCATTAGTCAGATTAACAGACTCAAGATTCACTCCTGTGAGATTTGCGCCTGTGAGATCGGCTCCCATGAAGTTAGCATTCTCTAAATTTGTATTCGAGAGATCTGCACCTGCAAGGTTTGCATCTTGAAAATTTGCTGCTGCTAAATTTGCCCCAACTAACTCAGCATTTGATAAATTCACTTGCTCAAAATTAAACCCTGCTAGCATTACTTCTTCCAAATGAACTCCTGACAAATTGATAAAGCTAAAAGATTTTGAGCGAAGGCGAAATATAAGAGTGTTTTTGCCTAAAATCGATGTCCTACCTATCAGCCACGTGAGTGCTTCTGAATTAAATTCAGTTAAAGAAGCAGGATTTCCACAAGGCAAAAAAGGAATTTTTGCTTCCTGATGGCTGCTAAAAAGCAATAAAAAAATATTTAATCCTACTGCTGCATTCACCTGTTCAAGATTAACAGGGTTTTGCAACACCTGAAAGTAACTCAAAGCCTTATGTCCTATGTCCTCATTTAACCAATGACCTTGGCAATAGGCATACCAGAAAGGTAACAGACGCTCACACAGTAACTCAAAAGAACACTCCCGCTTGTTCAAGCGCCGCAACCCCTCAATCACAAGTGTTTCTATTTCCTGACTGAGAGCACCATAACCAAGTAACTTGTAAAGATGGAGGGCAATTTCACTTCTTGAATCTAATACAAAGGTAGGTTCACCATACGCACTTGGAGTACGTTCAACTAACCGTTTTAACCCTGCAATTATCGCTTTAGCACAAAAATAATCACCTAATTTAGAGTGAGTAAACTCTAAAGAATTTTGGATTTTGGATTTTGGATTTTGGATTTTGGATTTTGGATTTTGAAGTGTAGAGATTAAGCATGAGAAGTCTTTACGTCCTTCCCCTCGCTTAAAATAAAACGCTGGTAATATATCTAATTCATCAGTCAAACTTATCTGAGACCGCCCTGAATGTAAAATACGTAGCGCTTTATCTTGCATAATCTCAAGTAACTCTTGCGGGTGGTAACCTTGTAATAGATTTGCGATCGCTTCCTGAGTACGGTGAATATGGCTTGACCCCCAGCGCATTTGCACTGTTTTAATACCTTCAGCCTGAGGGTAACCTAACAGCCATTTACTCAGACGGTAATAAATTTCCCATAGCAAAGAAGCATTTCCCCTGTACTGAGCTTTAGCTGCTAGCTGCAACATTTCATCATCAAGCAATTCTTCACGATGTAAAATGCCCAGCAAATAAAGCATCAAAGGTTGCCGAACAAAGGCAGAGAGTTTTTGTAGTTCCGATCTGGTAGAAAAGATACCCGCCTGTTTTAAAAACGTAAAGAAATTTTGAGCAATCGGCAAAGATTGTACTTTTGTCCATTGCTGGAACCACTGTCTGAGTTCGTCCTGTTCCCAACACGCTATAGTAATTCGTCTCAATTGTGATGGCAGTTCTTGAGCGATTTCTTGCAATATCTCTGACCGACTGGTCAAGAAAACTTTGTGTTGGCGCTTGGATTGAAAGTCAAGCAATTGCTGAATAAAAATTGATTTTGCCCTTTTACCCAGATAAGAAGGTGGTAGCTCATCCAAACCATCTAAAATTAAAAGGCATCTGGGATGAGATAATTCCAACCATTCTGAAAGATTGACGTGAAAGTTTCCTCTAAAGCCAGAATTCAATGTTTCTTCCAAAGTTTCGCAAGGTGTTACCTCGGAAAGGTTAATAAGGACAGGCATCCAGTGAGGATAAACTTCCTGAGCCAGTATTCCTGCCCAAATTCGGCAAAAGCTACTTTTTCCATAACCCGCTTCCGATTCAATCAAAGCGACAGTTTCTAGATCGGAGAGTTGTTGCTGCGCCCACATCATTAAATCGACTAACTGAGAAGCTTTTGGCACTTGTTGGGAATCATTCTTCTCTACTGGCAGACCCTTGGGAGAGACATAAATATCTTTGAGAGCAAAAGATTCTACAAATAGCGGTTCTGAGTAACTTTGAATCAAACTGGCTCGGTAGAGTTCTCGGTACAAGTCTATTTTGTCACCTGCGGCTGAAGCACTAGGCGTAGAATTTGGGAGTAACGAACTACCTAGCCGAAAGAATTTTTGGAGTTGAGCAAATGGGGGAGCATTTTCTGCAATTGCAGCAAGCAAATGTCCAGCAAGTCCATTCACCAACCGTTGTACGATCAATTTAGCTTCTGCTTCTTCTGCACTATTAGCCAATAACCAAGCCACAGAAGCATTATTCATCTGTTGGACAAGTAATGAATCTGCAACTACAGACAATGCTTGCTCAGCTTGAGTGTCCGTGAGTTTTCCAGGACGGAGAGTTTTCAGCAACCCTTGGAGTTGAGCATCCAGAAGAGGACGATAAGAGGAGGGGGAGATAGGGGGAGGGGGGGAGGGGGGGAATTCTCCTTGTTCCCTTTGTCCTCTTGTCTGCCTATTCCATATCATCACCCTATCGATCCAAGGTCGGTGTAGGTTTTTTTCCTGACTAAGAACTTGGTGTAAAGCACGGAGATAAGCAATTTGGAACGCTAACCACGTTCCCTCAGTGCGTTTTAAAGATTTTTTTTGGCTAAAGACGGTGACTAGGTTTTGAGTGAGTTGTGCAAAAACAGAAATTTCCAGTAAAACAGCCCCTAAAGGCATTTCTAAAACTTCGACTAACGGACAAATATCAAATATACTCAGGCTTTTGAGTTCCATATCCTGAACAATACGAAACGCCAAGCCCACTATCTGCCCCGATGAAAATTGGCTTATATGGGGAATTTCAATATCGTGTTCTGCTAACCAATGCCTAAAACTCAAACTCATTATTTAGATGTAGAATGCCAGCCTATGAGAATTATTAATCATTTATTGAGTTGCTAAAACAGGTGACAATAGGGAAATTAAGCTAATTTGTAAAGCTGGTTGTTACCTAATAAAAACAACACTTGTTTTTAGCCAACTATGAGCGATCGCCCGTTGAAACTACTGTTAATTGACCAAGACCCTATTTTTCGGTTAGGGCTGAGGGTAGCGTTGGAAGTCATCCCTGACATTGAGGTGATATCCGAAGCCGAAACAGATACCACTGCATTGCAGATCCTAGCAGAACTTGCACAAAATGATCCTAATCGTGTGAACTTGGTGGTTTTAGAACTGGGCAACGGTCACTCCATCTCAAGCCAACAACTGGGTTTACAACTCTGTCGGCATTTGAAAATTCAATACCCCAACTTGCCAGTGTTGCTTCTAAGTTCTACTCAAGAACAAGGAATACTCTTAGCAACAAAGGCGGCGGGAGTCAATGGTTATTGTCCTAAAGGTGTACCTGTTGCTGAATTAGTGACTGCCATGGAAGAAGTAGCCGCAGGGCGTTCATCTTGGTACGGGGTAGTAGGAGGACAGAAGGGCTGGGGAGCAGAGGAGCAGAGGGGACAAGGGAGAAGTACAAATAACCAATCCAAAATCCAAAATCCAAAATCCAAAATCCAAAATCGGTTAATCCCCTTACTTCGTCTGCGGAATAAACTGCGCCTGTCGGGTGCTAGTTACATCAACGCTACTTTGGCAGAGGTTACCGCAAAACTACAAGTTCCTGGGCTTCCACTTTTAGAACAAGCATCTCTAGCTGGGCGACGGCGAGAACTGTTAGCCGCCCGTTGGTTACTCGATCAGTTATTAACTTCACCTTTGGAAAGGCAACAAGTAGAGGCGAGAGTCTCCTACGATCGCGATTCCCTCACCCGTGATGTTCCTCAAGGCAATTATTTTGCGGACGTGCGATCGCAGTTTCCCATAGACTTACCTTCACGCCCTTCCCGTCACAATTCAGATTTTTTAAAACCTCCAAAACCCTCAGTTTTACCTAGTCCCAGAGCACTACAAGCAGAATTATTTGCTCTTTGTGTTACAAAAATTCAGTTTTCTTCGCAAAATTTAACTAATGTGGTTTTAGAAATTGATATTTTGCGTGAAGATAAAAAACGCGAACTTCTCTATATGATTCTGCAAAAAGTTGCAGATACGTTGGATAAAATGCGTACATCTCATGTTGAAATTTCCGACATAGATAACTTAAAAGAGACTGTGTTACTTGATATATGGCGAGAATCAACTATAGATTTTTTTGGAAAATTTTCTAAGATTAGAGTTGGCGATCGCAATTTAGAAATCGTCAATTTACTGCTCCAGGATGCTGTTGTTGTTCAAAGAGAAATTCTCAATAAAATACCCTTCTTTGTCGAATTATTTACCTACTTATTATTTCAAACAGATTTACAAGTAGATAATACTTCGTATCCACCTAATAGTTCTGAAGCCAAAGAGCAGGCAGAAAATATTCTAGAAAATCTTTTGATTCAAATTGCAAATGGTGTATTTCAGCCACTCCTAAACTCTTTATCAGATGTAGAAGCCATCAAACAAAATTTCTACACCCGACACTTTATTTCCACGCGAGAGATAGAAAAATTTAGAAATAATTTATCATGGAAGTATCGTTTAAGCACTTACGTATCTGAGCCTAAAGCAATTTTTGAAAGCCGCTACGAGCTTTTTATTTTTGCACCTCGTGGTATTGCGAAAATTTCACTTTATGCGCCTCGTAGTCAAGAACTTGCTCAGCTTTCTGGCATTCCGCTAGTTGTCACCTTAGCGATAGAATTTCGAGATTCATTAACACCTCGGTTGCAATCATTACTCTCTTTTTTAGGAAACGGTGTCGTATTTGTTTTAACACGAATAATTGGTCGTGGTATTGGTTTGATTGCTCGCGGTATCATCCAAGGAATTGGTAATGTTTCTTTAAGACGTTAGTGGTTAGTTGTTGGTTGCTAGTTGTTAAGTGTCTTGTTTTCCTACTAACCACTAACAACTAACCACTAACCAATTACAAATTCCAATTTCGCCGTAGGTGAAAAAAGCTTTCAAGAAAATCTTGCCAAGCAAGATCGCTATTGAGCTTATGCTGACTCCAAGAAAGGGCTGTTTGCTCTAAAATCTCTGAGAAACTGGGATACAGAGGTGCTATGTGAGCTAAGCGAGTTACCTTAATTTTTTGCGCGATCGCTAAAGCAATCACATGAATAAATTCTATTGCTTTCGCACCAAAGATAGAAGCTCCTAATATTTCTCCATGATTCAGGGTAATCAATTTACATATACCTGTTGTTTCATCTTGGATTTGGGCTGATGCTATAGATTTAAAATATTGTCTTACAACTATAATTTTATCTAGGCTGTATTGACGTTTAGCTTGTGCTTCAGTTAAACCAACTTGTGCTACTGATGGATAAGTAAATATACCCCAAGGAATCTGTTGATAATTAACTTTCTGTCTTGAGAAAAAGAGCGCATTTTGTACAGCAATTCTTGCCTCATAGTTAGCAAGATTAGCAATTGCATAGCCACCAATAACATCACCACAAGCCCAAATACGACGATTGGTGGTTTGCAGGCGATCGTTGACTAATAAGCGATGACTATTCCACTTAACATCGACTGCAGCTAAATTTAAAGATTCAATATTTGGGTGTTGTGCAGTTGCGACTATAATTTCATCTGTTTCAATAGCTTTATCTCCTACTTGCAGCCATTTTTGATTCTCAATTCGTCTGACTTGAGTGACAGGTGATTGTGTCATAATACGCACACCTTCTGCTTCTAACTGGCTGCAAAGGAGTTGGGATATCTCAAAGTCAACTTGCGGAAGAATGTTTTTTCTAGCTACAATCAGCGTCACATCATAATCCAAACGCGCTAAAGTTTGAGCCATTTCGATACTTTGGGGAACACCACCAATAATCACCCACTGCTTGGGTGGCGTAGGGCTGCTAAGAGACTGCCAAACATCAGGTATGGTAAGAAAACCTATTTTTTGCAATCCTTCAATTTCTGGTATTTCCGGACGCGAACCCGTAGCTAGTAAATACGTTCGAGCGCGAAGCTGGCGATTGTTGACCACAAATGCAAGAGTTGGTGATGGTTGAAATTGACCATCACCAACAATAACATCCACTCCTTGCGCCGCTAGGATCGCAGGTGAATATTGTTCTTGAATCTTGGAGATAATGCCTTGAGAGTAAAGTAATGCTTGGGAAGCATCTACAGAACTTTGGCACTGCTGTTCATTGTCAGCACATGAAATGTGAAGCCCTTTGAGAAATGCCCCATCAAGTTGCTTAGCGAAGTTGCTGATTTGACTAAATGCTTGGTGATAGACAAACCCGTAAAGGGCATTAGCCAAATATAATTCACCATTTACTGTTGGTTCTACCAAAGCAACTTTAGCCTTAAATTGGGTTGCACTTAGGGCAGCAAAGCGTCCAGCTAAACTGCCACCAATAATCACAACATCGTAGTCATTAGTCACTTTTTTGTCCTTTGTCCTTTGTCCTTTGTCCTTTGTCATTAGTCATGATTTGACCAATGACTAATGACCAATGACCAATGACTAATGACTAATGACTAATGATAAAGCTTTTAGCAAGCGATGGTTATCTGAAGAAGAAAGCACGGCAACACGGAAATAGCGATCGCCTAATTCAGGAAAACTTAGGCAATCCCGAATTAAGATTCGGTGGTCTTTGAGTAATTTTTGCTGCAACTGCAATACTGATTGTTGTGACTCAACGAGTAAAAAATTAGCAGCACCATCCAAGGGTTGTAATTCTGGCAAAGAGGCTAAACCAAGGAAAAGCTGGTTTCGTGTTGGTGGTAACCATGCCCAGGTTTCTGCCTGAAACACCTCATCTTGGAGAGCAGCGACGGCTGCTGCGGCTGCTAAGGTGTTTACAGGCCAAGGGTCACGCCATAACTGCCAGCGCTGCAATCTGTCGGGATGCGCGATTGCATATCCCAGGCGCAATCCTGGCAAACTGTAGAATTTGGTCAGCGATCGCAAAATCACTAAGTTTGGATAATCTTGCACCATATCGATCGAGCTTTGTTCCCGATCTGGAGGCAAAAAATCCATAAAAGCTTCATCTACTACCACTAAAGCAAATGTCTCAAGATATGGCAGAATTGCTTCCCGCGAAAATAACTTTCCTGTTGGATTGTGAGGATTATTAAGCAATAGTCCTTTGTCAAAAGTCCTGAGGTTTTTGTCAAGAATTTCTGACAAAGGACTTAAGAAAGCCACTGAATTCAACGGGGGTGATTCCTGCTCCTCAGTGGCTGTTAATGGCACGGGAAACTCCAGAACTTTGGCATCGTATGCCGCCAGCGCCCGATAGTAGTCGCCAAAGGCTGGAGCGATTAAAACTGTTGCGGCTAATTGTGCTAATTCTCTGCCTGCAAGAGAGAGCAACTCTGCCGAGCCGTTACCCGGCAAAATCCACTCTGGAGAGAGTTTATGAAAGTGACTGAGAGCAAGTCTCAGTTCACAGTAATTTGGGTCTGGATAATGCCTGAGATTATCCAATTGGGACGTAATAGCAGCGAGAGCGCTTTTTGGCGGTCCCAAAGGGCTAATGCTGGCAGAAAAATCCAGAATTGCATTTGAGGGACAATCAGCCAGTGCGGAAGCCCAAGCTAAATTTCCCCCGTGTTTAGGTCGCCGCATCAAAAAAAGCTCGCGATTGGGAGAACTTATGATTTTGGGGGCGCAACTTTTTCCCTAAACAGTTTTCCAGCTGAAAAAGCAGGAACTTTAGTTGCAGGAATTTCCATCTTTTCGTTGGTTTTGGGGTTGCGACCCTCACGAGCTTTGCGTTCCCGTGATTCAAAGGAACCAAATCCCACCAGAGTCACTTTATCTCCAGAGGATACAGCTTCAATGATGGTTTCCAGTGCAGCTGTCAGAACTGCATCAGCTTGTTTCTTGGTCACACTAGCTTTTTCTGCTACTGCATCAACTAATTCGCCTTTGTTCATGTCAAACTCCTAAGGTTTACTTGAGATTGTGTACAGATGCTCCCTGATGCATCTCTACTTAATTCTTTATTCGGAGATTTACAGAAGTCGGTCTTTTTGAGTATTTATGCCTAAAAAGGCTGTAACTCCCATCGGCTCGACTTTTCAATGAATCATTCTAAAGTGTCCCAGCCAGAAGTGGATAGATGAAACCATTAATTTATATAGATTTCAGGATTTTTTGTCTAAATTGGGTAATTGTTGCACCAAAAACTACCCCTAAAGTAGGAATAAGTACTTAGAAAATACCCTTCTTCCTCTCATAACGGAGGGAAATAATTCACAATTCGCAATCTCCACCTGACCAGTGACCAATCCAAAATCCAAAATCTAAAATCCAAAATCCCCAATGCTAAAACAGCATCTAGTTATATTTACGCGCTATCCTGAACCTGGCAAGACAAAAACCCGATTGATCGGCGCTTTAAGTCCAGAAGGCGCGGCTGAGCTTCAGCGCCAAATGACCGAACACACAATATCTCAGGTAAAACAGCTGCTCATAGGCTTTAGTTTATCTTTTGAAGTGCGGTTTGCAGGTGGGAATTTGCCAATTGTGCATGATTGGCTGGGTTCTGACTTAATTTGCCAGCCTCAAGGAGAAGGAGACTTGGGTGAGCGCTTGGTGCGATCGCTTTTGTATGCTTTTGAATCAGGAGCAGAAAGAGTTATTATCATTGGGACAGATTGTCCTGACATCAATGCTGGAATTCTTGTCAAGGCCTTTGAGCAACTTCACCATAAAGATCTCGTGTTAGGGCCAGCAGAAGACGGTGGTTATTACTTGATTGGTTTACAACGCCCCATCCCAGACTTATTTGCTAACATCACTTGGGGAACTTCTCAAGTCCTACAACAAACTATAGAGATTGCCCATCTGCTGAATCTATCAGTCGGTTACCTACCTGTTCTATGCGATCTCGATCGCCCAGAAGATTTACCGTTGTGGGAAAAATTTGTTTCTTCCCCCTAAAGGAGTATTTACTGTTGCCACAGACAGTGTATATGTTTATCTGGTATTCTTCAACACAGGTATTTTGGGAACCTCGGACTGGGGACTGGGGACAAGGGGGACAAAAGAGAATAACTTATCCCCAATCCCTAATCCCTAATCCTCAATTCAAAAAAATAATCTCCCAATCATAAATAACGGATAGCATCATGGGAACAATATTCCAGTACCTTGGATTCAACTACCTCACTGCTCTTAGAGGGTGGGATTGTCCGGAGTAGGACTTTGAGGGGTCAGATTTGACCGTATTCCTCACTACCCTACAACGTTAGCAGGTAAGAAGGAATACGGAGTTCAGATGCAACGAAACTTTCACGCTTTGTATGTGAGGTAAAAAACTATGAATACTCATTTAGCTGCTGTAACTGCTGCCCGCACTGCTAAAGTCGTGGGACTCATTCTAATAGTGTCTTTCTTTGTGGACTTTCTGATTCTTTTGTTTCCCTTCCAACCAACTAACAAGGCATGGCAAATTGATTTGGCAACGGCGTTGGTTGACCGAGGAATTGTGCCACTCGTGGGTTTGGGTTTCCTTTTTGCTGGATACTGGATTGACAGTATAGATGATGGAAATCGTCCCGGTATCGACCTGAGATTTCCAGCGTTTATACTGTCAAGCATTTTGGGCTTGATGTTTTTGCTGATTTTTCCCTTACACCTCAATAATGTTCGCCAAGCAAGTGCTACTAGGGTAGAGCAAATCAGTAAGGATGCCGAAGCTGCAGAAAATCAATTAAAAACCCAGCTCAATCAAGTGCAAGCTCAATTGAGTAACGATAAAGTCAGAGCAGCCGTAGAACAACAAAAATCTCAAATCAGAAATCAGTTTACCGAACTGTTAAAAGACGATCAACGCTACAAGCAAGCACTTGAAAACCCAAATATCCCCCAAGCTCAAAAAGATTTGCTCAAGAAGTTTAAGGCAAATCCCCAAGAACTTGACAAATTTATTGCCCAGCAAAGCGATCCTCAAGCTTTAGCAAATCAACAACTGAGCACAATTCGGGAGCGGAAGGAAGAAGCTGAGAAACAAGCCAGAGAAAGGGCATGGAAATCAGGATTGCGAATTGGAATGAGCAGTTTGCTGTTGTCTATTGGTTACATCATCATTGGTTGGACTGGAATAAGAAGTACGGGTGCTACACAAGGTGGTGGACGCAAAGTTCCTGCACGGTAATCCACTCTCCGCAGGCAGTAGAATAAATCACCCCTTTATAGGTGGTTCATACTGCCATTGCATTCGGAATTTCAGTGACCAGTGACCAGTGACCGATATCACATATTGCCATTAAAATTGACAAAAAGTATACTTTGTCACAGATGAGTTATTATGACTAACAATTTGAGATGTTTTCGATTTACATATTGACTTATAATGAGGAGTTGGACATCGCTGCTTGTATAGAGTCGGCAATGCTATCAGATGATATTATTGTTGTGGATTCATGCAGTCGCGATCGCACTATAGAAATTGCCAGTCGCTATCCAGTACGTGTTGTAGAACATGCTTTTGAAAGCCACGGTCATCAACGAACTTGGATGCTAGAAAATATACCTCCCAAGCATGAATGGGTTTATATTCTCGAAGCAGACGAGCGCATGACACCAGAACTGTTTGCAGAATGCAATACGGCAATTCAAAGCCAGGAACACATCGGCTACTATGTTGCCGAGCGAGTCATGTTTATGAACCGTTGGATTCGGCGCAGCACGCAATACCCCCGCTATCAAATGCGCCTTTTCCGCCACGGCAAAGTCTGGTTTATAGACTACGGTCACACTGAGCGCGAAGTGTGTGACGGTTCTACAAGCTTTTTAAAAGAAACCTACCCTCATTATACCTGTAGTAAGGGTTTCAGCCGTTGGATAGAAAAACACAATCGCTATTCTACTGATGAAGCCAAAGAAACTGTCCAGCAATTAGAGGGTGGGAGAGTTCATTGGCAAAATCTATTATTTGGCAAGACAGAAGTTGAACGACGCCGTGCTCTCAAAGATTTATCTTTACGTGTACCAGCTAGACCTTTAATTCGTTTCTTCTATATGTATTTTGTCTTAGGTGGTTGCTGGGATGGGCAGGCGGGTTTTACCTGGTGTCTCTTACAAACTTTCTATGAGTATTTAATTTTACTGAAGGTTTGGGAAATCAGGAATATGCCCATACCTACCGAATATGCAAAAACCCCTGAAACTCAAGTCACTGAGTTGGTCTCAAATTCTGCTGATTAGAATATCTGAGTCCCTGTCACTGACCCCCGAATAGAATTCGGGGGCTTATAAGCGGGAGGCTTACCAACTCCTTAATACGAGACTAAAACAGAGTCTAGGCGCTAACTCTCGTGGTGAGCAATGGGGTATTCTGCCAGAGTACGCGATACTAGCAATTAAATGATGCAACCAACAATAGAACAACTAAAAACGCTGTATCGAGTGTGCATTATGGCAAGTAATTTGCTAAAACCAATGAACGTGACTCGGTTAGATGAACGAACAAAGCGCATATTCATTCTGGTTGGAGAGACAATAGAAATTGAGATTGACATTGATGGAGGAATGATTTATGACGGAATCAAATTTTGAAGGTATGACACGGGCTGAATTACTGGCATATGTACGTCAAAACCCTCAAGACACAGAAGCTTTCCATAAATACATGGATATGTTAGCAACCGCACCTGGTCGCGTAAAAATACCACCAGAACAAATTGATGCAGTATTACCAAAAATACTGAGAGAAAATTAAAAACTGGTGCTTTCTTAAGAACCGCCAGTTTCTAACTCTACACTTGGAATGCCCTCTCTATATGGAGGCATTTTTCATTTTACCAGTACCACATCAGGTGTAGGCTGTGATACAGGGTACAAAGTTGAGCGATGAATGCTACTTATGTTTTAGGGATTCTTCCCATGATAAGCAGCTAATCGGTCAAGCATCCTCATCTCGTGCTGATAGACGTAGAAATGGACGCTTTCAGTCCTCCTACGCGGTTCTCAGTTATTTCGAGCCATGTTGAGTCTCTAGCATATGAGTTTTTAAGATTTCTCGAAGTGTTGCTTGTGGTTGGAACTCAGGGAATAGTAAGAGTTTCTCTACTGGGAAATTGATGAGCACCTTTCAAAAAAATGTTATACTAGATTTATATATCTTAATAAAATTCACATTATTTTCTAAACTACCCAATTTGACCGTATTTAAAATGAATCCTCAAAAAGGGCAAATGTAACTAGAGTTAAGCCGTAGTTTTAGAACAATTAGCAGCTTTTGATCTCACAAGGTAGTATTAGTAATACGTTAAAAGACTTGAACAATCATTTACAAGTCTTAAAGTGAAGCGCTCAGTCAGCCGTTAGCAGTCAGCAAAAAGCTGAAAGCTAGAGTTTGACACCTAAACGATAGTAGCTAAATGGCTAATAATATGAGTACCAATAAAAAAAATTCCACGAGCCTAAAAAAGGAGAATGGGGGTTTGGCAATCAATCGCTGGAAACAGGACCTCAAAAATGACCTGATTGCAGGTTTGTTAGTCGTTATTCCCCTAGCTACCACAATCTGGCTAACAATCACTGTTGCAAGTTGGGTTGTCAACTTTCTAACCCAAATTCCCAAACAACTGAATCCGTTTCAGGGGATGCATCCTATTGTAGTCAACATACTGAATCTCTTGGTAGGGCTAATGGTGCCGTTACTGAGTATTCTTTTGATTGGCTTAATGGCTAGGAACATTGCAGGACAGTGGTTACTAAATGTGGGTGAGCGTCTCCTACAGGCAATTCCCTTAGCTGGACAGGTATATAAAACTCTTAAGCAGCTTTTAGAAACACTATTAAAAGATACAAATGGCAAATTTCGCCGTGTTGTTTTAGTAGAGTATCCACGAAGGGGAATATGGGCGATCGCTTTTGTGACTGGCAATATAAGCAATGAGATTCAATCTCAAATGCCAAATTCAATGTTAAGCCTTTTTATTCCGACAACCCCCAATCCCACAACGGGATGGTATGCAGTTGTTCCAGAAGAGGAAGTCCTTAACTTGTCAATGTCTATTGAAGATGCGTTTAAAATTATAGTCTCTGGTGGGATTGTTTCTCCAAATACATCGTTAGCCCCATTAGTAATTCCAAAAGAGCGCAAACTGGAAGTTCCTCCTTTAGAGACAAAATGCCAAGTTATACCTCTTGAAGAGGGTTAAAGTTGCTAATCGTTAATTGCTAATTGCCAATCTAGCCTTAGTTACCACCACCAACCATATACGGGCGTAGAACCTTACGCCCCTACTAACCACTAATTATTAACCCCTAACCCCTAATCCCTTCATTAACTTTTATGCAAGAGCGAAAACCCCGTCAAATTGCCCGTGAATTGGCACTTTTAAGCCTCAGCCAGTTGCCAGTTAATCCGAAAAAATTGGAGAAGATGGAGCAAGATCGGCTCGTCACCAAGTTAGTACTTGCTGCTGTACGCACCTTAAGATCTGAAGTGCAGGATACTCTAGATAACGCAGCGGCAGAATTACAACGCAGTAACGATCGCTTGTTGAGCAGCCAAACTCGCACGAACGATCTCGATACTGCCAGAACAATGGTTAAAGAAGCGATCGAGTACACGCAAACAGCAATTAACAAGTTAGGTGCGGCTGTGGAGTTTCCGGAACTGATTCAACTGGCAAATCAAGATAGAGAAGTTCGAGAGTATGCTCTTAACATCATTCTTGTAGTCAATGAAAACCGCGACGCTATAGATGAAAAAATTTCCAGCGCCCTAGTCGATTGGCAAGTGACTCGCCTTGCTCACATAGATCGTGATATTTTGCGAATTGCTGTAGCAGAAATGAAGTATCTTGAAGTGCCTCAAAGCGTAGCGATTAATGAAGCTGTCGAGCTAGCTAAGCGGTACAGCGAAGAAGATAGCCATAGGTTCATCAATGGTGTTTTGCGCCGAGTCATTGAGCAGAAAAAATTAACCGTGACCAGTGACCAGTGACCAGTGACCAGTGACGTCGGTCACTGGTTGTTGATTGGTTGACGCCCTGAGTAAAAAAAATAGTACCATTAGGATTGTCAGTAGAAGACATTAAAACTTACCCCCGGACTGGGGAAACGTCAAAACAACCCTAGCTGCAATGGTTTTTAATTGGTTCCGCCGTCAACATAATGAGCCTTCTGGTACTCCTTCTGAAGATAAGCAGCCAGAAACACCTGCTGTACAACAAACCCAACCAGAACCAGCCGCAACGTCAACGGCAGAGAATGCAACCGACGTAGCTGTAGATTTGCTAGCTTATGCAAAAGCAGCTTACAAAAATATTCAGCAAAGACAGCAAGCTGACGAGCAATCTGAAACTTTATCTGACGAAGCAACTACAGAAACTTCCCAGCTGAAAGAAGTTACAGAAACGCCACAACCTCAAGAAGAAAAAAGCTTAGAGGACAAGGAAGATAAGGAAGTTTTTCTGAGTCAACCAACTACTGATGACCAAACCCAAGCAGAATTGAGTGTAGCACCACTAGAGCAAGCTACAGCTGAAGCACAGGAAGTGGAAAACTCCCCATCACCTTTAGAGATTAGAGGTGATGGGGAGTTAGGGACAGAGGAAGGTGTAGCGACTGAACCAACAGTCATCACAAACGAGGAAACTCAAAGAGCAGTACCAACAACACTCTCCTTTCTAGAAAAGGCAGCAGCAGAAAGGCAAGCTAAGCAAGAACGTCTCATTGCCAGTGCGATCGCAGAACCAGAACCAGAGGTAGTACAACCAGCAGCAACAACGACTTCTCGACAAGAACAAGAGGAAATTCCTGGATTTGCTTTCGATGAAGGATTTTTGTGGTCTACAGAAGTCTTAGCTGCACAAGGTAGGCGTCCCGAAGACATTTCTCTTGAAGAAATTACTTGGCTGAAGAAACTGCGCCAAGGTTTAGATAAAACTCGCCGTAACATACTCAACCAACTGAAAGCTATAGTTGGTCAAGGACCGCTCAACCTAGCAGCTGTCACAGAAATAGAATCTTTGCTTTTGCAAGCTGATGTAGGTGTGGAAGCAACCGACTATATCATCAGCACCTTACAAAAAAGGCTTCGCCAAGAAGCGTTACCACCAGAAGAAGGTATTGCATATCTCAAATCAATCCTTCGGGATATGCTGGACACGCCAATACAGAAATCCGGCAAACTTTCCTCCTTTGCACCAGAAAAGGAAACCCTAAACATTTGGTTAATGACTGGAGTGAATGGGGTTGGTAAAACCACCACCATTGGTAAGATTGCCCACCTAGCCAATAAATCTGGATATAAATGCTTGATTGGTGCTGCTGACACCTTCCGCGCTGCGGCTGTGGAACAGGTAAAAATTTGGGGTCAAAGAAGTGGTGTCGAAGTTATTGCTAATCCTGCAAAGAATGCAGATCCAGCAGCTGTTGTATTCGATGCAATTTCTGCCGCATTAGCACGAGAAACAGAATTACTTTTGGTAGACACTGCAGGGCGACTGCAAAATAAAAAGAATTTAATGGACGAACTCAGTAAAGTTCGTCGTATTATTGATAAAAAAGCTCCCAATGCCAAAGTAGAGTCTTTGCTGGTTTTAGACGCGACTTTAGGTCAAAATGGGCTGCGACAAGCAGAAGTCTTTTCTCAAGCAGCACAACTGAGTGGTGTCGTTTTAACAAAGCTTGATGGCACTGCCAAAGGTGGAGTCGCCCTTGCTGTTGTGCAGCAACTTGGCTTACCCATTCGCTTTATTGGTGCAGGCGAAGGTGTTGAAGACTTACGACCTTTTTCTAGCTACGAGTTTGTGGAAGCACTTTTGAGTGGTTAGTAGGGGCGCGGCGGCCTTGCCCCGTACATGGTTAGTCCTTGGTGGGAGCAAGGCTCTGCGCTCTAGATAATTACTGGTGAGCCTAGTGGTATTACGTCTTGTTCGCGCACTGGCTCGACTTTGCGTGAGACAACAAAAATGTCTGCAATTCCTGACAAAGCCGATCGCACAATATTCTCTAGTGATAGTTTAAATGTTGGCAGTGTCGTGGTAAATTCAGCGACACTTTGTACTTTCAATATTTCCAGTGGAAGGTGACAAATCAAAAAAAATATGATAAAATAATAAGCCTCTTACGCGCTCATCAAAAAAATCTGTTTTCTAAAACACTTAGCTCTTATATATACCTATTGACTGATACAAGAAAATATATATAAAAATCCAAGTCATACGTCTTTCTACTCTTGCTAAATTGACAATCTTGTCACAATATGATTTAGCAATACCAGAACAGAAGTATTTATAACTAATCTAAAGATCTGCTTAAGTAAAGTGCAATTATAGCTGTGCCTGTGTCTCAACCACCCTCTCAACCTACTGACAGTAACGCGACTAGTGCTGGTACGGATGTGACTCCTGTAATAGCGCTGAAAGAGCTTGTGGCACGGTTACATCGAGAACAAAATAAAATTCAAGACTTACTGAGTTCATTGGGATTTGCCTTAAGAAGTTTCAACAATCTCAATCAGTTTCTGGAACTGATTCCACTGATGGCGACAAGGGTAACAGATGCGGATGGAAGTGCTTTGTTTTTGTATAAACCTAACGGTCAAGTCAGATTAGAACAACTTCACTGGCAAGATAGCCGTCAGCGTAAAAATATCCGCAAAGCCTTAGAAACAGCTAGCAGCCAAATTACGTATGTGCCAAACTCCCAACCTTTGGCAACAAATACAGGAGTGTTGGATGACCATATGCATCGCCACTTGGGACCAGACATACACGTCTTTGGCACAGCTATTCTGGTAAAGCATACAGAACGAGGATGGCTTTATGTTTTAAGTCGCGATCCAGAGTACAGTTGGACGGAAACCAGACAAAAGTTAGTTCGGTTGATTGCAGATCAAACTGCGGTGGCGATCGAAAACGATGAATTAGCTGTAGAACTGAGGAAAAAAGAACGTCTCGACCAAGAATTAGAAATTGGTGCAGAAATTCAAAGACGGCTTCTACCACGCCAGTACCCAACCATCCCAGGCGTAGCGCTTGCAGCCCGCTGTAAACCTGCCAATCGCGTTGGTGGGGATTACTATGACTTTATTCCTACCAATCACCATCAAATTCAGTACAACAACAATGGTCGTTCTGCTGAAATGGATGGTCGTTGGGGTTTAGTGATTGGGGATGTGATGGGCAAAGGTGTTCCCGCCGGATTAATTATGACTATGATGCGGGGAATGTTGCGGGGAGAAGTTTTACACAGTCATACCCCAGGTCAAATTCTGGAAAACCTGAATCGAGTCATGTATGCGGATTTGGAAAATTCTCACCGCTTTGTCACTATGTTTTACTCCGAGTATGACCCAATAACCAGGATTTTGTCATACACCAATGCTGCCCATAATCCTCCCATGTGGTGGCATGCCACTACAAAAACAGTGACGCGCTTGGATAGCTGTGGTATGCTGATTGGCTTGGATGCTAGCAGCCAGTACGAAGACGCCCGCGCTCAGTTAGAATCGGGCGATACTATCCTTTACTATACAGATGGCTTAACTGATGCCGCATGTGCAAGTGGCGATCGCTTTGATGAAGAAAATCTTCTTGTTGCCTTTAACTATGCTTGTCGGATTTGTAATAGTCCAGCAGAGATATTAGATTATCTATTTGACCGAGTGGAACAATTCATCGGTGAGGACAGGCAAAATACCGATGATATGACATTAGTTGTTTTGCAGGTTGAACCTTAACAGTGACCAGTGACCAGTGACCAGTGACTAGTTAATCCCTATATTTCGGATAGTTGAAGTTTCATGTAATGTGTAGAGCAACACTACGTATCGATACACAAAATCTTCTTCTCGGTAGTGTGGATGGAACTCTACAGTTCTTTTGTTATAAATCATTCACATATATCCTCAAGAAATTCATTCTTGGGATTAGCTCATTGTTTTGTACTCCAGACAGATAGCGCCAATTGCGCTAGCCAATACTATGAAAAATGTAACTATGAACTTCAGGAAACTTAACAATGGAACTTTATCCCACAGATGCTACTGAAAAGGCGTACAACGGTAGTGACCGCAATGCTGTGAAATTCGGGTTTACTCCTCAATCCGAACTATGGCAAGGACGTTTGGCAATGATTGGCTTTCTGGCATATCTTTTATGGGATCTCAATGGTTACAGTGTAGTGCGTGACGTATTGAATCTCCTTGCTCGGTAACCATACAGTAATTTGCTTCTGAAACTAGTGATCCACCACATTAATTTTGATGGGTAAGTTTGCTCAGATCCCCGACTTCTTAAAGAAGTCGGGGATCTTGCAGACCCTTACAAACTTGCACTTGTAACCTACATTCCGCACCCCCTACTGTCACAATCGGTTTTCTCGGATTTATACTAACGAGAAAAGCTGTATTTTATACAAAAATGAGTAAATTATCGATGGCGATCGCCAACCCCAAATCCTCAAACGTCCAAAATTCGTAGTGTGACACTTTAGGGTGCGGAAGGTGGGTTGTAACACCCAATACTAAATAAACTTTGAACCAAAGATAGTTGTTGGGTATGTAATTATTAAAGTAACTTAATATTTCTATACAATATAAATGCTGGTGTTGCTTGAAGCACAGCGCCGATCGCGATTCAGAGGTTATCTGATAGACGATAGGTTTGCCCTAACGTAATTTTTTGCATTTTCACCCAAGACGGAGTCAATAGCGTGATCCAACAATTAGAAAAACCACCCAGTCCTCAAATAAAATTAAATGGTGAATCTACTACTGGGCTTTTTAGTGCTATTACCATAATAGGTATATGGGCAGCCAGCTTAATTTATTTACTTTCAGTAGACATTTCCAAATTTAATTTTTTAACTGTATTACTAGGTGTAATCTGGCAAACATTTCTCTATACGGGATTATTTATTACTGCTCACGATGCTATGCATGGAGTGGTATTTCCTAAAAATAGCAAAATCAATCACTTTGTTGGGTCGTTAAGTTTGTTACTTTACGGTTGGTTATCCTACAACAAATTAATCAAAAAGCACTGGCTACACCACCATCATCCGGCAAGTGAATTAGATCCAGACTTCCATAACGGTCAGCATAAAAACTTTTTTTCATGGTATTTGTATTTCATGAAAAATTACTGGAGTTGGCAGCAAATTATTGTTTTAACAGGTATCTATAATCTTTCTCATTTCCTACTCCATATACCCAGATGGAATTTGAGTTATTTTTGGGCAGTACCCGCAGTCTTAAGTTCCGTGCAGTTATTTTATTTTGGTACTTTCTTACCCCATCAAGAACCAGAAGAAGGTTATTCAGACCCCCATCGCGCCCAAACGATTTCGCGTCCAGTTTGGTTGTCATTTATCACTTGCTATCATTTTGGCTATCATAAGGAACACCATGAATATCCTCATGTTGCATGGTGGCAATTGCCTGAAGTTTATAAATTAAAGAGTCATTCGTAATTATTCTTAAAAAAATTAGGAATTACGAATTACTAATTACGAGCTAATGTGGTTTGCCTGTGTCGAGCAATGTTATTTTCCAGTATTGGCGGGCGCAGGCAAAGATACGCAAGCGGACCGAGTAGGGGAACAAGCGCTACAGCCCAAAACAACTGAGGGTTATCTAATCTTCGCCTTGCCATCTCATCATCAAGCACGGTGGGAAATAACAGACAAAACAGGCACACTGCCAAACTCATACCGTTGATAAAACGATCGCTTTGAAACTGCTGCCAAAAATCTGCCCAATCACCCAGAACAAAAGCATAGCCCAGTATGGGCAGAGTACTTAAACTGAGAACAATACCGAACAAGCGAGAATCCAAAAGATTTAGGCAAGAATCCTTTCGTCCAGCGAATTCTTGATTCGATTCCCGAAAAGCTAAATAAGGCAAAAGACCAAGAATACCCGCACCAACACCAGCCAAAGCAAAAGGCCAGAAAGGAATCCATTGCATTCTGCCATCAAAGAACAAAACACCACTGTAAATCAGCAGCAAAATACCTACCAGAGCAAAAATTGAGATGACAATTGGATTAATTGCTAACCAATTCAGCGTCAAGATGTTTTTCAAGAGAGTGAGTGTTTCCTCTAAATGCAAAGGAGGTGCCAAAAATAAAATGTAGGCTATAAATCCAACCCACAATGACCAAAGAGTTACTTTTTTAATCATGAATCAATGTTCTATCTTTACTATAGGGTTGGGCTGGGGAAAATTGATGTTCATGCTTTTCTCTAACCCCCAATCCCTAATCCTTGACCCCTAACCTCTGTATCCAGTTTTGGTAAAGGTGGACGTATACATAAGTACATCAAAGGAGCAAACAGAGGGATCAACACAATCAACCAGAAAATCTGAGGATTATCCAGCCCCCGTCGAGACATATCATCTTTAAGTAACGCTGGAAACAACAGACAAAGCAAACAAAAATCAAGGCTCATAACATGAATAAAGCGGCTGGATTGCCACTGACCTACAAAATCCCGCCAGTCACCAACCCCAAGACCGTAAGCGACTAGAACAATAGTGGAAGCAGTTAGAGCAATACCAGTCAAGCGAGAATCCAATATTGCCAAAAAAAGATTCTTTTTGCCAAGAAACTTTGGATTGGGTTCTCGTAGCGATAAATAAGGTAGCAGAGCAAATGCTCCAACACCAAAGGAACCTGTGGCAAACAGCCCAGCAGGGACTTTTTGCCCTCTACCATCAGCAAAAATGACTGCGCTATAAATCAACGGCCAAACACCCATAATGTAAAAAAGTGATATCACCAAGGGATTAATTCCTTGCCACTGACCAATACAAAGATTTTTAATCAGATCGAATGTATTGGGTTGATTCGGAGGGGCGAAGAAAGAGGCGTAGATAATAACGGTCAACCACAAGACCCCAAAAGCAATTTTTCTCACCATAATTTGACCAGTTACGTATACGGTACTTGCACCATTATTTATTTAAGGAACAAAGGAATTGATTTATGATTCAAATCCCCTACTTTTAAGTATGGGGATTAACTGGTCACTGGTCACTGGTCACTGGTCACTGGTCACTGGTCACTGTTAAGAATTGAACGAACTGAAAGCTTCTGACAGGTAATCAGCTGCGGCTGACACAACTACGATCGCACTTTCATAATCCAAGCGCGTTGGTCCCAAAACGCCTACACTACCCACGGGTACTAAGCCGCGACGGTAAGTGGAGGATATTAAGGAGCAAGTACGGATGGGTTCTAAAGGATTTTCAGAACCAATACGAACAGTAACTCGTGGCTTCCCCACTTCCTCAGTTTCTGGTTGTTCAAATATTAACTGCCAAAGTTGGTCTTGTTCTTCTTCCAGCAGGTGGATAAGCGTTTTCACTTGCTGTAATTCCGAGAATTCTGGTTGACGTAAAACCTCAGCGATTCCGCGAACCATGATTTGTGTTGCAGATGGTTTAAGAGTGCGACGGCTTAACTCTGCCAATGATTTTTTCAAAAAGTTGCTATAGCTTTGGAATTCTCGGTCAAGTTCGCTCCAATCAAGATTGGCGAGTTCCACCAAACTGCGCCCCCGCAAATGGCTGTTTAAAAAGTTAGATACTATTTGCAACTTATGGTCGATGGCTTCTGCGTCGAGTTGTGTATTGTCTTGTTCGGGCGGTAAGTCCAGCACTGCTGAATGTGTTTCATATCCGTCTGTTACAACAATCAGCATGACTCGTCCTGCTTCAATTTGCACCAGTTGTAGATGCCTGACAACAGCCGCACCAGTTTGTGGCATGGTGATTAAGGTAATGCAACCACTTAAGGTTGAGAGGATTTGTGCAGCTCCTTGTAGAATTGCTTCCCAGCTCCACTCTTCCCATTTGAGGTTTTGTTGGAGTACGACCTCTACTTCCTTACCTAAAGTTTCAGAAGGTGTAATCAGGCGATCGACATAAATGCGATAGCCTGAATCGGAAGGGACTCGTCCGGCGGAGGTATGGGGTTGGTATAAGAACCCTGATTTTTCCAACGCGCCCATCACATTGCGAATGGTTGCCGAACTCACACCAAGGTTATATTCCTCAACAAGAGCTTTGGAACCGACAGGTTCCGCCGTGGCAATGTAATGGCGTATGGTTGCCCAAAGTATGTGTTGTTGCCGATTGGTTAACTGAACTTGCATAAGGGGGTGGTTTATTGAAGCAGAATTTTAAGTAAAGTTTGAAAAAATTAATGGACGCAACTCCAACAAGAATGAATATTTGTAAAGAAAAATATCAAAATATGTACTTTATTTGAAATAAGTAGAGTAAAGTTCCAGTATAGCCCCTAATAAAGTGTTCATTAAAACAAAGTGAGTTAGGTTAACAACCTCAGGTCTTTCGAGATAGAAAACTTGCATATACCATGCACGATCTCATAAGCTTCTAAAGAGCGCTGTATTTTCAGTTACTAATTTTCACTTGAACTCGAACAATTAGATAGGAGTTGAGCCACTGAGAGACTTGTTCCATAAAGCTTAAGCACTAAATCTACTGTGTTAAAGATAGCAAAAGTTAGTTATAATTGCCAGTCAGATTAGTTGAAAAAGATACTTTTTAAAGCAGAATTAGTACTGAGGAACAGACGGGTCAACCAAATTAGAGTAAGCATCAATTCCCCCTGCAATGTTCTTAACATTTGTAAACCCTTGAGCAACTAACCACTGACACATCTGAGCGGAACGGACGCCGTGGTGACAGAGTACGAGAGTTTCAGCGTGGGGATTCAAGCGAGTTTGAATTTGTTCCCCCCAATGAGCAAATTGACTCAAAGGTAAATTGACAAAGCCATTTATGCTAGCGATCGCGACTTCTTGCGGTTCGCGTACATCCACAAGCTGAAGGTCTGGCTCTTGTGAAGATAAACGTTGACCTAGTTCCTCAACGCTAATTTGGGTGAAAGATTGCTCGCTCATGTCTGCCTGTCATGAAGTTTTACGATAATTGCCTGTATATTCATGTTCGCAGAAAATTGGCAGCTTTGTGGTTAGTTAGCGATCAGCCGTGCGGTGCTCACAGATCTTCCTGTATGAGTGGTGGGCTGCGAGCACCGCACTACAAGAAACGTTGGGAGATTTTTTTATTTGGAAGTCCCTTACCCAAGGTGAAACCTTGATTTATCGAATCGCCAAAACGAGGGCTATAAAAGCAGTGCTAAATGCAATTCCAAACAACCAATTACGTAGAGACTGCTGGCTTTTTGCTTGGATTTGTTGTTTTTGTAACTCTCGTTGTAGTTGCTTGATTTCTCCATGTAGTTCAATGACTAAAGTATTTTTAGTATTTTCAATATCATTGCTAAAATTTTCTACTTCTACTCTCATTGTTTGAATAGATTTCTTATCTGATTGAATTTGTAGAGCTAAATCGGATATTTCCGAACGCGTTGCTTCTAATTCAGATACTGTTTGCTTTACTGCTGAATGTATTTGCAACATATCTTGCAGTTTATTCAGTGATGTTTCAATACCTGAGTGCAACTGATGATTAATAATCTGGATTTCGCTTAATACATGATGTCCCTCCTGAAGTTCTTGTCGCAGCTTTTCTAAACCTGCTTGTCCCCCCAAATCTGTTAAAGTGTTTGCAACCAAAGTGCGAAATTGGTTCACAATTTCTTCCTCCTGCAATTGTACCTGTCTTTGAACTTGTTCAATCATTTGATTTTGTGAATTAAGAATATCAGTTTTTTTTATTTCAACAAATTGTGAAATTTCATCTTGAGTTGCTTGGATTTGCTCTAAAACTGTGTTTGCCGACTCTTTAGCTGCTTGAATTACGATCGCAAGTTGTTCGAGTTGCTGAGCTATTTGTTCATCTGTATACTGTGTCATTGAGTTATCTACCTGTTGTCATTTAAATTAGTAATTCGATCTATAAAAGCTTCACATAGTAATGTGACTAAAGGTTTAAATTGATTAGAATGATTGCTAATTTCTCCCCAAAAAGGAAGATTATGATGGTTATTGCCATCGCTGAGTTGTACTTTAACTCGTGCTGCTTCATAAGGCAATCCCTTAGCTACTAAATCTCGAGCAATACTGTTGATTAAACGTTGATATTCTGGAAAATCTCTATTTTTTAACTGAGTAGCTTCTGTAACCGCTTGCCAAGAACACTGCATTGCTCGCAATAGCAAACAGCGTAGAGAAATACTGTGAGTATTTTTTAATTCATTCTGTAAATGTTGTTGAGAATGCTTGCTAAGTAAAGCAATCGCTTCGTGTTCCCACTTATAAAGATTCTCGTCTTTAACTGCCGCTAATTCTAAGGCTAAGTAAGTATCCCAGTACAAATATCCAGTTTCACAGCGTTTCCACAAACGTTGTTGAATATCATCTGTCATTTGATTCAGATCGACATCACAAGCTAATTCGGTAATCCAACTGATAGCTGTGTGAGAGTCGATGCGATCGCACTTTTCAAAGTAATTACACTCATGGCTATCGAGACGATTTAATTCTTCTGAAGTAACTACTACTAGCAGCCGAGAACGGGCGCGAGTCAATAACGTATACCACTGAAAGCACTCTTCTAATGATGGTTCACCAGTTCCATCAAATAACCGAAAAGCAATACAAGCTTCAAATTCTCGCCCTTTTGCTTGTTCTGCATTTAAAATCACTAAGTTATTGTAAGATATGTTTAAGTTAGGAGAAACGACTTTAACAGCGTTAGTCAAGTCGCGAAGTAAATAACGTCTATCTTCTTCTCGTTCAGATTCTTGAGCAAGTTGCTGCAAAAATTTGAGAGCTTCATCATTGGAGGTGCATTCCAATAAACGCACTGGTTCTCCAACTTCAAAAGCATCTTCTAAATTTGCAGGTGGTGGTAGGTGTTTCCCGTGAAAATTTCTACTAATGTATTGTGCTATATTCCAGAATTGGTTAGCAAATTCTAATATATGAAGCGAATTTCTATAATTTCTTTCTAATTTGATTGGCTCTCTCAGGCGTAATTGTCCCCAGTCAAAATCTGTTGGCTGAATTCGCTGATTTAAGTCTCCCAATAATAATAAATATGTTTGATGCCCTTGTTCTAACCATGCTTGACATACTGCAATTAGAGCTTGAAGTTCACACAGCATAAAATCTTGAGCTTCATCAATAACGATCAGCGTACAACCATTATTGAAAGGTGGTAATGGTGGATTTTCTGTCAACTCAGAAGCAGCATTTACACGAGATTTTCTACCAGATAATGCACTTAACCAACGTTGTTTATCAATCTGAGTTAATCTCTCAATCTGCTCTCTATTCACTTGATAAATTGCATTTCTGGTTTGGTGAAAAACTGCTGTATCTAGTACGAAAGATTGATAGAGCAACACATCTCTATAAGTCATTTTATCGAGATTAAGACGCCTTGGTTGATAAGTAAATTTAGTAGCCTCCTGCAATGCGTATAATTCTTCGTCCGAAGAAGCGAGGCGATTTTGGAATTCGGGCTTGATTCTGCCAATCCACTCTCGAAACGTAACTAGCCAAAAGTTTTCCTGTGTGCGTGCTTGCTTGACTTCTGAATATTCGGCTATATCTCCACGCAATGCTTCTGGCACAATAAGCATTGTATTACACCCATGTTGTTTGTGAATTTCACAGGCAAATAGAGTAGCACATATTGTTTTGCCAGTTCCTGGAGCACTTTGGACTATACAAACCCTGTTTCTAAATGTGTCAGTATTTAACCATTGGTTATAAGCAAACAAAGTTCTTAATGGTTCTTCAAGTACTTTTCTTTGGTACTGAGTCAGTATAGGTGAGTAGCGATACGTACTATACACGAATTTGTACCAATCGGAATCTTGTTGCTGATTCCAGTAGTAAGTTGGGTGTTCAGCCAATTCAGTTCCTTGAGGGTTGATAAGTTCGGTGACTATTATGGGACAATCGCGATCGCGACTGTCAAATGCATCGTCATAAACATCACCACGTAAACCTGCTTTGATAACTACAATATCGCCACCTGGCTCTCGTTGCCAAATAACGCGCAAGTTCCCCGATCTGGTACGCTTTAGGTTGTCGTATCCACTCAGAAATTTAGTGTCTGTTTGTTCTTCCTGGCTTATACATCGTAGAATTTCATAAACTTTATTGACATCGGGAAGTGGCAGTTTCTGTATTTCACGGAAGGCTGCCCGAATAATTTTGACCTGTAGCATAAACTACTGACTGCCGTTAATATTCGCATAATTTTATTATTCCCGTTAAAGCTGCAAATTTGCTATGAGCAAGACTGAGAAGCTATCTATGGAATATTATTTAAATCTTCAATATTCCGTTACACTTTACCGTAGTACTTATGCTTATAGAGCATGGGCAATGAGCGCTAACGACTTACACTGAATTTTAGTAGTGAAGCTGCCTATCATCCAGCAGCTATATATTTGTTTGTGCGCCTTCAACAGTCTATGTAACAAATTATGACACAACGCTTATTTTTCAAAACCATAGCTGCTTGTCTCCTCGTGCTGCTTCTCATTGGTACCAGTGGTTGTAACAGTGCTAAAAATCCGCCCAACCTCGTCACTCCTTCTGGGCAGCCAGATGCTGCTATATTTGTTTCCAAGCAAGCGCCAGTGATGGTGTCGTTGCTGACAAATCCGGAACGCTTGCAAAGTTCGGAACGGGATGGCGAACTGTCTAAGCTAAAAACAAGTTTATTAGCAAATACGGATATTGATTACCAAAAAGATATTCAGCCGTGGTTGGGTCAGGAAATCACATTGGCTGTAACTGCTTTAGACTTGGATCGCGAACCTGAAAATGGCAGGAATCCTGGGTATCTTATGGCACTAGCCACCAAAGAACCAGAAAAAAGCCGTGAATTTGTGGAGTTATTGTTTTCCAAGCGATCGCTTGCTGGAGCAAACTTAACTGTTGAACAGTATAAAGGTGTTAAGTTGATTTATGAGATTCCACAGGAAACACCTGTAGAAGAAAAACCAAGCGGATATTTTTCGGTTCCAAATCGCCAATCCAAAACCCAAAATCCAAAATCTAAAATTCAAAACGCTCTTGCTGGTGCAGTGGTGGGTAATAACTTTGTGTTATTTGCTAACGATCCAAAAGTTCTGCGCGATGCAATTAATAACGTTCAAGCCCCAGACTTGAATTTAATTAGTTCCAGCAAATACCAGCAAACTATAAAAGCTTCCCCCAAGGATGCACTCGCAGTTGCTTTCCTAAATCTCCCCACTGTAGCAAAATGGCAAGGATTGGAAAGTGAAAACGGAACCTACAACAGTCAAATTGTTTCCTTAGTTGCGAATCGCAAAGGATTGATAGCTGAAACAGCTTTACTGGCGAAAGAAAAAAATTTGCTTGCAACTACAGAAATCGCTAAGCCAGTTGGTGCATTGCAGTATATTCCAGCCTCAGCAGGTTTGTCAGTTGCTTCTTCAAATTTAAGCAGTTTGGATCGCAGCAATTTAGCACTACTTTGGCAACAAGCGATCGCAGTTATATCTGGTTCCAAGGAAGATGTGTTCTCTGGATTGCTGCAACCTCTGGCTGAAGTTCAAAAGCGCTGGAACATCAACTGGAAAGACGATATTTTTAGCTGGGTACAAGGAGAGTATGCTATAGGGTTGTTACCCCGTGAAGACCAAATCAATCCCGATTGGATTTTTGTAGCAGAAAAATCAGAGGCGACACCAGCCGCTATTTCTCATTTAAATGAAATTGTCTCATCAGGTGGGCTTTCGTTGAATTCCTTGAAGATAGGCGAACAAAAAATATTTGCTTGGACGGAGTTAGCCGCAACTTCCAGTCAATCTGCGCTTGCAAAAGAACGACAGGTATATACAATTCAAGCAAAGGTTCTGGGTGCATATGCAGATGCTGGTAATTACGAGATTATCACTTCCTCAATTGAGGCAATGGATGCAGCGCTTACAGCCAAGGAAGATTCTCTAGTTAACAAGAGTGATTTCCAAAATAGTATTGCTGTCATACCCCAACCCAACCAGGGTTATGTCTATCTCGATTGGACAAAGAGTCAGCCAATTATTGAACGTCAACTCCCCTTTATTAAGCTTGTAGAAGTCATCGGCAAACCATTTTTCCAAAATTTGCGATCGCTAACAGTTAGCAGTTACGGTAGCGATACAGACTTGCTTAAAGGTGGTGTGTTTTTTCAGTTTAATGGTTAGTTGTTAGTTGTTAGTTGTTAGTTGTTAGTTGTTAGTTGTTAGGGGTTAGGGGTTAGGGGTTAGGGGTTAGGAAATTAATTCCTACTCCCGACTCCCGACTCCCGACTCCCGACTCCTGACTCCCGAGTTTCCTGTGCCACAATCAAAGGTGCCACAAGAAAGGAAAGCTTCAATGTTTTTCCTGATAGTCTGAGTATAGAAAACAACTCTACTCAGACTGAAGGAAGGGGTATTATGAAACGTAGTGGCCCCCAATCTACGATCAAAAGCATATGGTTCCTAGCTGCACTTGCCGCACTTGCTTCTACCCCTGTGTTAGCAGATACAACAGCAAACTTTGGTAAGCTAGCTCTGTCACCTGGGTTTGAATCAACGAAAGGAACAATAGCAGGTTATACAGGTGGATCGTACTCCTTGTCTGCTATTAGCAATCGCGATCGCAACAGAAATGTGTGTATCGGCTATGCCGACCCCAAGCCAGATCATATCCTAATTTTGGAAAAAGACTTTTCTCGCCTCAAAATACAAGTTGATACAGGTGGCGCTGATACAACTTTGGTAATTCAAGGACCAGATAATAGCATAGTTCGGTGTGGCGATGATACTGGTAGAAATAAAGACGCTAGCATTACAGATACCACTTGGAAAGCAGGTACATACCGCATATGGGTAGGCACATTTAAACCAGGAGAAAGGCGAAACTATAGACTCAAGATACAGGAGCAGAGCTAATGACCAAAATTCTCTGAAAATTGCGATCGCTTAGCCGATACTGGGAACGTTTGAAAGAAGTAGCGAGCGATCTCATGCTTGGGTCAGTATAATCTCCTCTGTGTGTCCAAAGTCGATAAAAAATCCGTGCTATTTTATAGGCAGTGGCAGTAGCAATAATAGTCTTGGTAGCAGTGTTCAAACATGGCAAGGGAAATGCAGGATAACTAGAGGTAGAAATTATGAACATCCAACTTAAAACCGAATACGAGCAATTTATTCAAACCCGAATTGCTACAGGTAGATATGAGAATGCTGAAGATGTTATTGCTAAAGCATTGAAGTTACTTGAAGAATGGGAGAAGGGTTATCAAGAGTGGGAAGAGGAAACACGAAAAAAAATAGCTATTGGGCTTGCTCAAATCGAACGTGGAGAAGTACTAGATGGTGAAGTGGTAATGGAGCGACTAGAAGAGAAATTGCGGAAAGCGCGTCAAACTCAAAAATAATGGAATATTTTATTGCAAAAGAAGCAAGCCAAGATTTAGATGATATTTTGGATTATTTTCTAGTTCACAACATCGACGCCGGAGAAAGATTGATTCGAGAATTTAATAAGAAGTGTCAAAATGTAGCTAAATTTCCAAACATAGGTCGAAGTTACGCAAATCTTGCTCCAAGGCTGAGAGGAATACCATTGAATAGTTACATTATTTTTTATAAAGTTTTTGAAGATAGTATTGTTATTGTCCGAGTAGTTAGCGGTTATCGGGATTTAAAATCTATATTCGCAGATGTGGACGATGAGTAGATTTCTGAATTAAGTGGCTAGGGCGGAAATAAACCCAACTACATTACAAAATGTAATTATACTTAAAATTCTCACCAATGACAGATGACAAATGACAAATGACCATCATCACTAGTTAACTCTAATTGTGCTGACTCATTTAGCAATTGGCAATTAACGTTAAGATAAAGTGTAACTTGTTTGGCAAAACGAGAGTTTTATAAGCGTGTTATCTACTCTTTTGACTGACTTCCGCATTATATTTGACCGAGATCCAGCAGCCCGCAACTGGTTGGAAGTATTGTTTTGCTACCCCGGATTGCAAGCCCTGTTATTTCATCGGTTTGCTCATTGGTTGTATAGCATTGGTATTCCCTTTATTCCCCGTCTCATTTCCCACCTAGCCCGGTTTTTAACTGGAATCGAAATTCACCCTGGTGCAACAATCGGACAAGGAGTTTTTATTGATCATGGAATGGGCGTGGTTATTGGAGAAACAGCAATTATTGGAGACTATACCCTGATTTACCAAGGTGTTACCCTTGGTGGTACGGGAAAAGAATGTGGTAAGCGCCATCCGACTGTAGGTGAAAATGTTGTGGTTGGAGCAGGCGCAAAAGTGCTGGGCAATATTCATATTGGCAACAATGTCCGCATCGGTGCTGGATCGGTTGTTTTGCGTGATGTTCCATCTGACTGTACCGTAGTTGGCATACCCGGTCGGATTATTTATCGCGCTGGAGTTCGCGTCGATCCGCTAGAGCATGGAAGTTTACCAGATGCTGAAGCGCAAGTGATACGTGCTTTAGTAGACAGGCTTGAGCAACTCGAACAACAAATTCAACAGTTGCAAGATGTGCAACAAAACTTGTCAGTTCCTAACCTAACCGCTGCTTTGAAAGAACAGTATTCTTCTCATACCCACCTCCTAACAGAGGAGCCAGTTTTTACAGAAACTCGCACTCGCTGTCGGATTGACGATAGGGTAATAGAAGAGTTTTTGGATGGTGCAGGGATTTAATAGAACTGGGGACTAGGGACTGGAAAAGAGTCATTTCAACGAATGAGAACTATCATCTGCACGTAGGGGCGCAAGGCATTGCGCCTCTACAAGTTTGAATTAAGGATTTCCAAGAAATAAATTACTCAATCTTGTGGAACGGGGCGTCCCTGCCCGTCCTATATGAGTAGCGGGCTGTGAGCACCATACCACAAGAAATTTTAGGAGATTTTTTTATTTGGAAGTCTATTAAGGATTCACTGCTACAACAGACCAAGTCTGTGATTCATCCTGCAAATAACACCATCGATTTTGGGGATCGCCTCGTAATTCAAGATGATCCACTTGAACGGGATCGAGCAATAACAAACAAAAATTCGAGAGAGGCAAAGTTGAATCAGGAGGTGATGGAGAGAAAGCCTCTTGCGAGCTTCTCGATTCACCGGGAGCTGGCCAAGCGAATTGCAAGCGGGCGTTGTCTGAAATCTCTTGCCACGCAATCTGACGGGCTTTTTGCATTTTTGGATCGGGATGATTAGCATCTACAAGTACCAGTTCGCCTGCAAAACGAAATTGCTCGCGAGTGTTCGTAAAATACCAGCAAGCTTCTCCCCAAGCTCGATCCTTTATTTGATTAAATTTTTGACTTCGAGTATCAGTAATAATTTTTAGATAGTTGGTATCTTCAAGAAAGCCTCGAAATACAACAGTACGGTTGGCAGGACGCCCATCAGCTTGAACGGTTGCTAGTTGAAAATATCGGGAATGGGAATCGCTACGATTGCGATGAAGAGCACGAGCAAGAGGCGATCGCCATGGCGCAAGAGTTTCCAACTATCCTCCAACAGTGAGCAGTAACCAGTGACCAAGTGATAACAGCTTATAGCAAATCCCTTTTATCATCTAGTCCGCCCGTGACTTCGTTTGTGTAGCCACGACTTCAGTCGTTTAGGCTTAAAGGGAGTGATAAAAGCGGATTTAGTATTAGGTGCTAGCTGCATTGAGTATATCCTTAGACTTAGCGTAAATCTCCGAATTTTGCAATCTTTACCCTCTCATCTACTTGGCGTATAGTCGTAATCTATGTCAAAAAGCAACAAGACTTGATTATGGTTCGCGAGCTAGAAAGAGAACGTCTAAAGAGTACCACATTTCCCGAAACAGCCCCAGCAGCCAACCCAGTGTTTTTTAGAACTTACAGCCGCCGTAAAGAGGCTGGAGTGAGAGAAACTTGGGAACAAGTTTGCGATCGCACGTTATCGGGCTTAATTGAATTGGGTCAGCTTCTGCCAGAAGAGGCTGAGATCCTAAGTCGGATGCAGCGAAATTTGAAAGCATTACCTAGTGGAAGATGGTTGTGGGTTGGAGGTACAGACTGGTTATTGCAGCAAAAGAATTTTTCTGGAGCATACAATTGCACGTCTACTAATGCTGTAGACTGGAGTGCTTTTGGTCTAATGATGGACTTAGCGATGATGGGCTGCGGTACTGGAGCAGTTCTAGAACCCAAATATATCAATCAACTCCCTCCCATCCGCAATCGCCTCATAGTCAAAGTTCAAGGAGAAATCGGTAGTACCCGAACCGAACAGCGTCGTGAGGAAACAGAAGTTAAAATAGAGGGCAATCTCGTAACAATTTATGTTGGAGATAGTCGCCAAGGTTGGGTACAGTCTTATCAAAGATTGTTGGAACTCTCAACCAATGAACGGTTTACACAAGAAGTTCAAGTGATTGTCGATATTAGTGATGTACGTAAAGCAGGAGAGCCACTTAACGGCTTTGGAGGAGTTGCCAATCCTGTCAAATTGCCTGGGCTTTACGAGCGTTGTGCATTGATTTTAAATAAAGCTGTAGGAAGACAGTTAAATTCTGTTGAATGCTGTTTGTTGATTGATGAAGCTGCTGTCACAATTGTCGCTGGCAATATTCGAAGATCTGCAGGTATTCGTCAAGGTTCTGGCGACGATCGCTTATTTGCAGACGCGAAATCTAATCTTTGGCAGCAAGACGAAAATGGTAACTGGCGAATCGATCCAGAACGCGATGCTCTCAGGATGGCAAACCACAGCAGAGTATTCCACTACAAACCAACATTAGAAGAATGTATTGATGCTGTCCGCAAACAATACTACAGTGGCGAAGGTGCAATTCAATGGGCTGGTGAAGCTGTAGCCAGAGCTAATTGTGACCTATTAAAAAGCCACGAACAAAAAGTAGATTTTCTCAAGGCTTATGCTCAAGGTAAAGCAGAAGCTTGGTTGCAACAACGTTATCCTATTGATGTTAACGAGTTAGAGCATCGTTTAGCTCGGTTTGGTCTGAACCCATGTGGCGAGATCATTGGTAGTAACTTCCATTGTGTGAGTGGTGAAACTTTACTCATTACTAGAGATGGAATGCACAAAATTAAGGAAATTGTAGGCTCGGAGGTTGAAATCTGGAATGGACAAAAATGGAGCCAAGTAATACCTTTGAAGACAGGTAGCGATCGCAAGCTGTATCGAGTTCGTTTTGGCGATGGTTCTTACATAGATGTAACTGAGTATCATCGTTTTTTTGTGAAGGATCGCTTTGACAAAGTGTATCAGGAAGTCCAAACAAAGGATTTGATGGATACTAGCCCATATACAATTCACACAGAACCTTTCACTATTCAGTATGAGGATGGATTAAACATTGACCCAGAGTATGCCTATACTTTAGGGATAGCTGTAGGAGATGGAACTACAGATAGAAATAACAATCCTAAAGTTAGGCTTTACGAAAAGAAATCGGCTTTACCTGTAGCAGGAAGTAAGTCTAGCGAAAGAATTTATAGCTACTTACCTACTTTTATAGATGTAACAGATCTTGGTTTTTCTGGAGAGTTTTTGAAAAGCTTAAAGACAAATCCAGAATCCCTAAATGTAATTGCTAGCTGGAGCCGTCCAGCTATCTTAAACTTTATCGCAGGTCTAGCCGATACGGATGGCTCAAACACAAAAAGCAACGGTATCAGAATTTATATTTCTGACTACGAACGTGCTTATCGAGTTCAATTATTACTGACTAAATGCGGTATCCGTTCATCGCTCAATCTTTGTGCTTATAAAGGCGCAATAACAAACTATGGTATTAGAAGTCAGGATTTGTACTACTTACAAATAACGGACTGTGGTATAATTCCTTGTCATCGCTTGAATGTTAGTAAAGGAACAAAGGCAAAATACAAAGGAAAATGGCAAGTTGTAAAAAGTGTTGAAGAATTGCCTGGACTACACAATACTTACTGCTTTAATGAACCAGAATGTCATAAAGGAGTTTTTGGCAATACCCTAACTGGAAACTGTAACTTGGCTGAGGTTCACCTCAATCAAATCGCTCCACTGAACTACAAAGAACAAGAAGAAGCTTTCACTGCAGGAGCGCTTTCTGTAGCATCACTTTTGCATCACAAATTTCTTGAACCCCGCTATCAGTACAGCCGGGAATTAGATCCAATTGTGGGTGTTTCTTTCACGGGGTTATTTGATTTCTTTGTCCATGCTTTTGGCGTTGATTGGTTGCGTTGGTGGGCAGAAGGAAGACCAGAAACAACTCAAGGATTGGCGTTTAAGGGTCAAGAACAAAAATACTTAAGTTTCTGGAAAGATACCGTTCATGGTGTTGTTTGGGATTATTGCGATCGCCATGGTCTCAAGCGTCCCAACCGTTGCACCACAGTTCAGCCTAGCGGTACCAAGTCCTTACTAACAGGTGCTAGCCCAGGATGGCATCCTCCCAAAGCACAAAGATTTCTGCGGCGGATCACCTTCGGTAAAAATGACCCAGTTGCCTTAGCTTGTATTGACTACGGCTACAATGTCATCCCCTCCCAATCTGATAAAGACGAACAGGGTAATTTGTTAAACGATCCCTTCGATCCGCGAGTCAGCGAATGGCTTGTGGAGATCCCAGTCTCTGTACTGTGGGCTGATTTACCAGGTGCTGATGAAATCGACATCAGTCAATTTAGCGCCCTCGCCCAAACGGATTTTTATATGCAAGTTCAAAAGTTTTACGTGACACACAACACTTCAGCAACCATTGAACTCCGAGAAAATGAAGTAGAAGCTTTGGGAACTCGGATATATGAAGCCATCAGAGATGATGAAGGTTACATGAGTGCTGCACTGCTCGCAAGATTTGACGATCTCCAAACTTTCCCCCGTTTGCCTTTTGAGCCAATTTCAAAAGAGCAATACGAACAGTTTATGAAGCAAGTAGAAATGCGCCGTAAAACAGATGATTTTCATGGCGTTTTAAGTAACTATGATTTTGGTGAGTTAATGGAATCCGGACCAGCAGGGTGTGACTCAGACAAATGCATGATGCCCGAACAAAATAATGAAAGGGGTTAGAGGTTAGGATTTAGGGTAGGGGTGAGGAGTCTTCCCACTCCCTACTCCCTACTCCCTACTCCCTACTCCCTACTCCCTACTCCCTACTCCCTACTCCTTAGGAGACTCGTTATGTTCCTTGAAGAATTAACACCAATATTTAAACAACTAGCCCAACACCCAATGTCCTTCATGGGTGGATTTGTTTCTGGGATGCTAAAACTAAACCTTGCAGATGACCCCGTTAAAAGTTGGCTTTCTGAAAAATTAAGTACAAATACTTACAGTTCTGCGACCAGTCAGGCACATAATGGCAAAGCTAATGGTCCACAAACAATCTCTATTGAGTAACGTTTGGATGTAGTTGTTGGGATATCAAGTTAAGGGTCAGTTTACTTACCCTTAACTTAGGTTAATGAGTATTAAAAAGTCAATTTCGCATCTATAGAAATAGGTATAATTTTCTCTCAACGCTTAAAAAAATCAATAAAATTCTACTGACTATAGAAAAAATTGGGTATATAAGCGAGACTGATTATATCTTATATATGTTTGTAAAATCTCATACTTTGAAAAACAACACGATCGGTTATGATATGAGCGTATGCGAAAACTTAGCTTAACAGATGGCAATTTTGTAATGACGTAACTGCCGAAAGTTACATCTTCATTACACATTTTTCTGCCTGCAAGTCAGATCAACTAAAGCAGCATTTGCTCTTTGTTTTATCTGTTCCTTTATGCTGAGCTTTTCTCTCTTCGTTGCGACTTACGTGATTCACATGACTATTTACGTTGGAAATCTCTCCTACCGCGCCACTGAAGAAGACTTAAAAGTTGTATTTGCAGAATACGGCGAGGTCAAAAGAGTTGTTTTACCTACCGATCGCGAAACCGGACGACTTCGGGGTTTTGCTTTTGTTGATATGAATGAAGACACCCAAGAGGACGCAGCCATATCAGAATTGGATGGCGCAGAATGGATGGGTCGTCAACTCAGGGTTAATAAAGCCAAACCACGAGAAGAAAACAATAATGGCAACCGACGAGGTAGTTGGGTGAAAAAACAAGAGTCTTATTAAAAGCAGAATACGATGATAACAAATTGTCTTCTAGTTACGCAAGCTATTAACTGCTAAGTTTTCTAGAAACAGTTGTTTTTTGCACTTTCATAGGAGTGCCCTCGGCAAGTTGTGACAAAGTGAGACAGGTCACAGCTTGCCACATTTTGCTTTCCCAGAGTAGGTTTGGCAGCAACAAACTAACTATGAGGTTGGCTTACACATCCTCATCAATCAAGTTTCCCAGCGAGTGCGTGCTTGAATAACAGTAGGATTAACAAATTTGTGATTAACTAGCAATTGTAGCGCTCGCCAGAGCCAGCCTGTCTATCTACAGGATGAAATATAGGTAAATGGCACCAGCGATCGATCCGTTCAAAATTAACAAGTATATTTACTGGGTATACCATTCCATATCAGCTAATCATGGGAAAATCCCGCAACCAATTCTGAAAAAGGGATACCCCCACTCCCTACTCCCTACTCCCTACGCTCCACATTCCAGATGGGATTTTGGCTTGGTATAGCCGCAATTTGGAATTGATTCTTTAGTTTATCTAAAAACACATTTCAGTGGTCAATTTACCTTTCTAAGATAGAGGCAGCAACCAACAGTTGTGACGCACGGGATGAATCAAGTAAATACCTACTATGCACGGGAGGACAGAACAATGACTAAAGCGCCAGAATCTTTGGAGTCGCTCAATAACGAAGCAGCAGACCGGGCGTTAGACCGTGATTGTACTACATTATCCCGTCATGTCCTACAGCAACTTCAGAGCTTTTCGCCTGAAGCACAGGATTTGAGTACGTTGATGAATCGAATTGCTCTGGCTGGTAAGCTAGTTGCACGTCGCCTCAGCCGTGCTGGCTTAATGGAAGGGGTTCTTGGATTTACTGGGGAAGTGAACGTACAAGGAGAATCCGTTAAAAAAATGGATGTTTATGCCAATGACGTTTTTATCTCAGTGTTTAAGCAAAGCGGGTTAGTATGCCGCTTAGCCTCTGAAGAAATGGAAAAACCCTATTACATTCCCGAAAACTGCCCCATAGGTCGCTACACTCTGCTATACGACCCCATTGATGGCTCATCGAATACTGATACAAACCTCAGTTTGGGTTCTATCTTCTCGATTCGGCAACAGGAAGGAACGGATCTCGACGGAGAAGCACGAGATTTACTGGCTCCAGGACGCAAGCAAATTGCTGCCGGATACATACTCTACGGCCCCAGCACAATGCTGATCTATACTATAGGTAAGGGCGTTCACTCATTTACCCTCGACCCCAGTTTAGGGGAGTTTATCCTTACGGACGAAAACATTCGCATTCCCGATCGCGGTTCCGTATACAGTGTTAACGAGGGCAACTTTTGGCAATGGGATGAACCAATTCGAGAGTACATCCGCTATGTCCACAGAACAGAAGGTTATACCGCTCGCTATAGTGGGGCGATGGTAAGCGATATCCACAGAATATTGCTGCAAGGTGGTGTGTTTCTTTACCCAGGAACACTTCCAAAACCAGAAGGGAAATTGCGTTTACTTTATGAATCTGCTCCTTTAGCGTATGTTATCGAGCAAGCAGGTGGTCGTGCAACCACAGGACATACGGAAATTTTAGACGTGGTGCCAAAGAAGCTACATCAACGCACACCTTTGATTATTGGTAGCCCAAAGGATGTAGCGAAGGTAGAGTCTTTTATTCAGAATGGGCATTAGTTAGTGGTTAGTGGTTAGTGGTTAGTGGTTAGTAGAGCAACCAACAACTAACAACCAACAACTAACAACCAACAACTAACAACTAACAAACACACAAAACAGGTACAGTTATGACGACTAATCAATTACTAGAGATTAAAGAATTCGGTCAAAGTATCTGGATGGATAATTTGAGCCGTGATATCGTTCAATCGGGTGAACTCAAAGACTTAGTTGAAAACAAAGGAATCTGTGGGATTACTTCTAACCCAGCTATTTTTGAAAAAGCGATCGCAGGAAATGCCATTTATGACGCTGATATTGAATCAGGAATCAGCGCTGGATTACCGACATACAAAATTTATGAATCGCTAGCTTTTGCAGATATCCGCAATGCGTGTGATATTTTACGCCCTGTTTATGATGCAACTCAGGGATTGGATGGTTATGTCAGTATAGAAGTACCACCAACCATTGCTCACGATACTGAGGCAACAATCAAAGAAGCCCGTCGCTACTACAAAGAAGTTGCTCGGGAAAATCTCATGATTAAAATTCCCGGTACAGAGGCGGGTTTACCAGCCTTTGAGCAAGCAATTTACGAAGGAATCAGCGTCAACGTGACCCTGCTGTTCTCCGTTCAAAGCTATATCAATACTGCTTGGGCATACATTCGCGGTTTGGAAAGACGAGTTGCAGAAGGTAAGGAGATTAGTAAAATTGCCTCTGTTGCTAGTTTCTTCCTCAGCCGGATCGATACCAACATTGATGGTAAGATAGATGCTAAATTGCAAAAAGGCGTTGACGATCTCACTGTAGAAGCTAAGCTAAAAGCAGTCAAAGGAAAAGTTGCGATCGCTAACGCCAAGATTGCTTATCAAGAGTACAAAAAGATTATCAACGACGAGCGTTGGAAAGCATTGGCAGCCAAAGGTGCTCAAGTACAACGCTTGCTATGGGCAAGCACCAGCACCAAAGACCCAAATTACAGCGACGTGATGTATGTTGATGAGTTAATCGGTTCCGATACTGTAAACACCCTACCACCTGCGACTATAGACGCTTGTGCCGACCACTGCAACGTAGCCAATCGCCTTGAAACAGGAGTAGAAGAAGCTTACCAACTCATCGAAAGCCTCAAAGATCCAGACATCAACATCGATATCAATACTGTCATGGATGAACTCCTCACGGAAGGTATTGATAAGTTTGTCAAGCCCTTTGAATCGTTGATGAAATCCTTAGAAACTAAGGTGAGACAATTGTCACCTGTTTAGTTAGTGGTTAGTGGTTAGTGGTTAGTAGTTAGTGGTTAGTGGTTAACAACTAACAACCAACAACTAACTACTAACCACCAACAATCCCCGTTATCGCAAAACTCACATCCAAACTTGTTATGGTCACATTCCTAGAAAACCCGTTGCGGGTTGGTTTGCAACAGCAACGAATGCCCGAACCTCAAATCATAGTTATCTATGGTGCTTCCGGCGATTTAACTCAGCGCAAACTAGTGCCGGCACTTTACAAATTACGCAAAGAACGGCGCATTCCTCCCGAAACCACTATAGTTGGCGTAGCGCGGAGAGACTGGACTCACGATTACTTCCGCGAACAGATGCGCCAGGGTATTGAGGAGTTTTCTGATGGGCTTGGTCCAGAAGGGCTGTGGCAAGATTTCTCCCAATGTTTGTATTATTGTTCTGGGGATATGGACAACCCAGAAAGCTACCAAAAGCTGAATAATTTATTAACTGAATTAGACGAAAAACGCGGAACTAGAGGAAATAGAATTTTCTACCTTTCCGTTGCGCCAAAATTCTTTGCTGAGGGTATTAAGCAACTTGGCAATGCGGGTATGTTAGAAGACCAGTACAAGCATCGTTTGGTCATTGAAAAACCCTTTGGTCGGGATTTAGCCTCTGCTCAAAGCTTGAACCGGGTCGTACAGAAATATTGCCACGAAAGCCAAGTTTACCGGATTGACCACTACTTAGGTAAAGAAACAGTTCAGAATTTGTTGGTGTTCCGCTTTGCTAACGCCATCTTTGAACCACTGTGGAACCGTCGCTTTGTCGATCACGTTCAGATTACTGTAGCAGAAACAGTAGGCGTGGAAGACCGAGCCGGGTATTACGAAAGTTCTGGTGCATTGCGGGATATGTTGCAAAACCACCTCATGCAACTTTTCTGCTTAACAGCGATCGAACCACCTAACGCTTTAGATGCCGACAGTCTACGGACAGAGAAAGTTAAAGTTCTCCAAGCGACTCGTTTAGCTGATGTTCAAAATCTGCACCGTTCAGCAGTACGGGGTCAGTACAGTGCTGGTTGGATGAAAGGGAAACCCGTGTCTGGGTATCATGAGGAACCGGGGGTTAATCCTGAATCTACAACACCTACTTATGTAGCGGTGAAGTTCATGGTTGATAACTGGCGCTGGCAAGGAGTACCATTCTACCTGCGTACTGGTAAACGGATGCCAAAAAAAGTGAGTGAGATTTCCATTCACTTCCGTGAAGTTCCCTCTCGGATGTTTCCATCTGCTTCCCAACAGATGGGTAGTAACATCTTAGCAATGCGAATTCAACCAAACGAAGGAATTTCTTTGCGTTTTGAGGTGAAAATGCCTGGGGCAGAATTCCGGACTCGTTCCGTTGACATGGATTTTACATACGGTTCCTTCGGAATTGCAGCGACCTCCGATGCATACGATCGCTTGCTGCTAGATTGTATGATGGGCGACCAATCACTATTTACAAGAGCAGATGAAGTGGAAGCGGCTTGGCAGGTAGTAACACCAGTGCTTTCAGTATGGGATGCACCTGCAGATCCGGCAACAGTTCCCAAATATGAAGCCGGTACTTGGGAACCAGCCGAAGCAGAACTCTTGATTAACCAAGATGCTCGCCGTTGGCGAAGACTTTAAGAATTTTAGATTTTAGATTTTAGATTTTCGATTAAAAGTAAAGGTTATGAGTTAGTAGTAAATAACAACTAACAACTAATAACTAACAACTAACAATCCAAAATCTAAAATCACAAATCCAAAATCCAAAATCCAAAATCCAAAATCACTATGACTTCCCAAGCTCCTACAATTTTTTCACTTCAGGCACCCAAGGATGTTTCGCTCACAGAAATTGATGCGGAACTCAATCAAATTTGGCAAAGTTATGGCATTGCTGGCGAGGATGGTACACTTCCTGCTGCTACAAGGGCAACCACATTTACTTTAGTGGTATACGAACCAGAAGAAACTCAACTTCTGTTAGCGACATTGGGATATTACCAAGGTCCCATTGATGGTATCTTCGGACCTCAGATGCAAGCAGCATTGAAGGAGATGCAGAAAAAGCACGGACTAGCAGAAACTGGAACAGCGACAGAAGAAACCATCGCCCTATTGCGAGAGGAATTTGCCAAACGCCATACCAATGGTGCAACAGGTGATGGCAATGGTACAAGTGCTCCCTATGGCTCAAGTTCTGCAAGCCCCACAATTGCAGACGAAATAGCTATCCGCAACCCATGCCGAATTATTAACCTGTCGCCAATAGCAGGTGAAGACACAGGTGTCAAGGCTCAAGTTTCTGCCTACTGCCCCATCCAAAAACAGTCTTCAAATACTCTCGTCTGCTGTGAGTACATCACTCTCACAGGAACCGCTACAGCTTTGGAAAGAATTGGCGGGATGATTCCAGCATTGATGATTGGTGGGTTGCCCAAGTTCCTGTGGTGGAAGGGAACACCAGATATCAACAACCCCTTATTTAAGCGACTGTCAGTAGTTTGTAACAACGTCATTGTAGATTCCTGTTACTTTAACGAGCCAGAAAATGATTTGCTTAACTTGCAAGAGTTAGTAGAAAAGGGTGTACCTATAGCCGATCTCAACTGGCGTCGTCTTTCAGGATGGCAAGAGTTAACAGCCGAAGCTTACGATCCCCCACAACGTCGTGCTGCTTTACCAGAAGTCGATAAAGTCAATATCGATTACGAAAAAGGCAGTTCCGTACAAGCATTATTGTATTTGGGGTGGTTAGCAAGCAGATTGCAATGGCGTCCCGTTTCTTATCAAAAAGAAAGCGGGGATTACGACATCACGCGAGTTAGCTTCCTGACATCAGAACAAAGACAAGTAGAAGCAGAGTTAGCAGGCGTACCAGTTGCTGATGTAGGCGATATTCCTGGTGACTTAATTGCTCTGCGTCTCAGTTCCACCAATCCTCAAGCCAATTGTGGCACACTCATCTGTTCTGAGACAGGTGGTTGTATGCGGTTAGAAACACAAGGCGGTGCTCAAGCTCAAGGTTTGTTCCAACACGTAACTTCCCTTTCCGAGCAAAAAGCAGAAGTTTTGTTAAGTCAGCAAGTTCAACGCTGGGGTCGCGAAGCACTCTTAGAAGAAATTCTTGCAATCACATCTCAGGTACTGAAGTTAGCTAAATAATAATTTTGGATTTTGGATTTTGGATTTTAGATTTCAAATTCAATCCAAAATCCAAAATCTAAAATCGTATGTCTTTAATTATTGCAGGAGAACGAAGTGGGGTGGGCAAGACGACAGTCGTGCTCACCTTTTTGGCGTCTTTGTGTCGCCATGGTTTTCAAGTACAGTCTTTCAAAGTTGGTCCGGATTATATCGATCCGATGTTTCACCAGTACGTCACTGGTCGTGCTTGTCGTAATTTAGACCCCGTACTAACTTCTGAAACTTACGTGCAGGAATGTTTTACATATCACTCTCAACTCTGTGAATATGCCATAGTCGAAGGCGTGATGGGATTGTTTGATGGAATTTCGTCATTGGTCATTGGTCATTCGTCCTCTGCAAATGACAAAGGACAAATGACTAACTATGCTAGTACAGCCCATATCGCAAAGCTGCTGGATTTACCTGTAGTACTGGTTATCGATAGCAGTCGATTATCTGGTTCTGTAGCAGCAATAGCTCACGGTTATCGTTCTTATAATCCTACAATTAAGATTGTTGGTGTAGTCCTGAATCGTGTAGGAAGCGATCGCCACCTCGATCTTCTCAAAAATGCTCTCGAACCGTTACAGTTACCAATTCTTGGAGTGTTACGACGCGAAGACAACATTACAATTCCCGATCGCCATTTAGGTTTAGTCCCGACAGCAGAACTTCCTCAAATGGATGCTTTGATTAATCGACTGGCCGATTTAGGAGATTCTTGCTTTGATTGGGAACGCTTACTGCCACTATTAAAAGTGGAAATACAAAATTGTCACCGCAGATGCACGCAGACGAACGCGGATAAAGGAGAAAATGATCCGCGTTCGTCTGCTACAGGCTGCGTTTCTAAAGACAAAATTCCGGTAGCAATTGCTCGCGATCGCGCTTTCAATTTTTACTACCAAGACAATCTTGATTTACTGCAAGAGTTGGGTGCAGAACTCGTTTTTTGGAGTCCGTTAGAAGATGCTGAACTGCCAAAAGGCGTTAAGGGAATGTATTTTGGAGGTGGTTTTCCAGAAGTTTTTGCACGGCAATTAGCAGAAAATGCCAACGTCCTGACAGCAATCAACTCAGCTATTGTTTCTGGAATGCCGACAATAGCTGAGTGTGGGGGATTAATGTACTTATGCAAGGAAATTGTTGATTTTGAAGGTAAATCTTGGTCAATGGTAGGTGTTTTGCCAACAACAGCCGTTATGGGTAAGCATCTTACTTTAGGATATCGTCGAGCAATTGCCCAACAAGATAGTCTGTTAATACGTGCAGGTACAACTGTTTGCGGGCATGAGTTTCATCGTTCCCGTTTAACTTTAACTTCCCATCAACCACTATTTCAAACTTACCGCTACGATTCTCAAGAATCTACGGGATACGAAGGATGGAGTTTACCTTCTTCCCTACACGCTTCTTATATTCACTTGCACTGGGGAGAGCATTTAGAAATTCCGCAACGGTTTTTAAAGTCTTGTCAAGAATTTTTTCATCAACAGATGAGTTCGGAACAATATAAGCAGTTATAAACGAAGAATGATATGGAACCCGCACCCAAATTAGTGTTTAAATATGGTTGGGATGAAAGAGATGATGTAGAAACACCAATGACACAAAACGGACCACAAAGCAGGCTTGAGCGATTGGAACGAATGCTAGCAACCCATGCTGAAATGCTCAATCAGTTAGCTCCACTTATGACGCAGGTTGCACAAATAGCGACTAGCACTGTTGAAACAGTTGCTAAGCATGATGAAATGCTCACGCGTCTTGAAAGACAAACCTTGGAAAATGCAGCAACTCTTGGTAAGTTAGAGCAACGTGTCGATCGCTTAACTGAATTAATGATGGTTACCACTCAAGCCATACAGCTTGTTGCTGAGAATAGCCAACAAATCCACCGCATCTGCGATTATCTTATGGAACAAAACAAGAATAGTGATGCCAAGAAGGAAGGTTAAGTAGATCTTGAACAATTAACTCACACCAGCATCTTCACACCAATCAAAAAGATTTATAAATTCAGTAACAACACTGATAATGTTTTCTTGTACATCATATCCAAAGTAGGAAGGATATATCCCATCCCCCCAACCAGAGTCAAACGCAATAATATTTGCTTGCGTTGACTCATCCACACAAAAATTTGTCCAACACCAAGGGGAATTAGAGCTTTTTTGCAGTGCTTCTAAAAGTTGGCTAGAAAAAAAATCTTCATCTGTTTCTGCATTCCAATTCTTCTCAAGAATCAGTTGAGCGACATTTGAATCCATAAAGCACCCCATACCAGAATCAACTCCATAGCCAAATATTTTCCCTTCTTCAAGCGAACTAATATCTTCGCCTAGTATGGTAGCCATTTCAAACCTAACAACAGGTTCCTTCTTTAAAAGAAGCATTGCATAAGCAACTGCAAATTGTTTGTCTTTATGAAAATAGGCTATACTTAAAATCGTTGGATATCTACCTGCTTTTAATTCGATAGCAAAAGATTCTGCACCAAAGAAGGTTAGTGGATCGCAAGCCACCAATTTTTCTGAAGTTAAAACCAAATCTCCAATGTTATGTGCCGTTAATGTAATTTCACCCCAAGAGTTACTTAACAATCTATACTCTGCTTCAAAAGCTTTGGCAAAAACAGAAATATTCATTCATTTTTCATTTAATATAAATTACTCCCAACACGCTGGTTCTTCAACCCAGGAAAAACTCTATCCAAATCCAAAGATAAATCAGAAAAAACGGTGACTGCAACCGATTCATGTCTCAGCGCAATCTGTTTTAAGCGATAACCATACTTTCCTTGCTCATTCAAATAAGGCTGACTGTAGCACTCTAATTGATTGGCTACCAAATTAACAATCCAATAATCTTTAATCCCATTTTCAGCATATAGTTCCAATTTTCTACTTTGGTCGTAGTCAATAGAAGAATCAGCAACTTCAATAACTAGGAAAATATCTTCAGGTTGAGGATGATTCGATAAATAATCATCAGCTTGTCCCCGTGCGATCGCAACATCAGGTTCGGGTTCGCTATTTGGAAGTAATATAATAGGCTCTTGCACGCGGACAACAGCTCGATCCCCCAGCAATCTCTCCAATTCTTTCGATAACTTTGTGTTACAAACAGAATGCCGCGTGCCTTTTGCTGCCATTTGTATCAATTCTCCTCTAATCAACTCCACTCGATCATCCTCTGTCAGAAATCCCAATTCCATGAGTCGATGAAAATCAGTTAAAGTAAAGCGTTTAGGGGTAACAGTAGTCATAGGAAAAACGTTAGTTGATTGTTATTATTCTAAGGGATGTCCAAAAAATAAATCACCCATCTTGTGGGATGGGCGTCCTCGCCTGTCCCATGCTAGTGGCGGGCTGTGAGCACCGCACCACAAGAGAAAGTTAGATATTTTTTTATTTGGAAGTCCCTAAAACTTCTTTCAAAACCTCGCGGTGCATGAGCGCTCTATCCACTAACGACTGTATTTTATCTGTAGATAATGGATCGCCATTAGCGTAATGCTCGATCCATGTTTTACCAATAACATTAGGATCGTCAGGCAAATTTGCTAAATCCCATCCCGGCATATCTAAATCTTCCATCAATCGGTTAACTTTGGGATCGTAACTGAGAGCAAAACAACGACAACCTTCTGATGCAGCCATAATCAAGCTATGCAAGCGCATCCCAATTGCCATTTCTACACCGCGAAAAACCCCTTTTAAAAGTTGTGGTTCTTTTAAGGACATTATCTGGCTGACACCTTGAAGTTTTGGTTGAATGGCTTGAGCTATTTCTAAATCTTCGCTTTCTTGAAACGGTAGCAATAATATATAAGTTTGTGTCGCTTTTTGAAAATCAACCAATGCGCGAGTTAAGTTAGCAAGACGCGTTTCTGTTAAATCGGGGTGAGTTCTCAGTGTCACCGCGACTCTGGGAGCAGGTAAATCCCAAAGACCAGGAACTGGTTTACCTTCCAACGCCCACACTGGATCGGGAGCCAAAATACAAGGAACTTGCCAGTCAGCTAGTATAGCAGCAGAAGTGCGATCGCGGACACTCACTTTTGTACAACCACCAAAAGTTTGCCGTGCTAACCAACGAGTGATAGGACGCTTCAACGGGCCGATTCCCTGTCCCCAAGCAACAGTTTTCAAACCCATTTTTTGGGCTACCGCCATTATTCCCGCATAATAAAAAGGGCTGACAAGACTAGTGGTATCTTGAATTAAACTCCCACCGCCCCAAATAAAAGCATCGCAAGAGCGCAAAGCTTCTACAACAGGTGAGATTTTCATGCGATCGCGTGCTTCCACATCATAGCGATCGCTTGTTTCTTTGGGGTTACCAGAGAGAACCACAGGTGTGACTGATGGTGGTAGCATTTGTAGAAGTGTTGCTAATAAAGCTTCGTCCCCACCGTTCCCCTTACCGTAATACCCAGATAACAGAACCCGCATTGTTTTCATTTTGGATTTTGGATTTTGGATTTTAGATTGAAAAGACCAATGACTATTGACTAATGACTCCTATGCATGCTCTTTCGATTCCGACTTGGATTATTCATATATCTAGCGTTATTGAGTGGATTGCCGCTATTTGGTTAATCTGGAAGTATGGGGAAGTAACAGGTAACCGTGTTTGGGGAGCATTATCCTTTGCAATGTTACCCGCACTGGTAAGCGCTATGTGTGCCTGTACCTGGCATTATTTTGACAACGCAAAATCTCTAGAATGGCTGGTCACTCTACAAGCTACCATGACCTTAGTAGGTAATTTTACGCTTTGGGCGGCAGCTTTTTGGATTTGGCGTTCCTATCAGGCTACCAAAACAACTCCCTACTCTCCACTCCCTAATCCCTACTCCTCAGAAAAGCAATGATTTCAAAAGAAACCCTTTTTGCCCTTTCCCTATTTCCATACTTGGGTTTCTTATGGTATCTCAGCCGCGTTCAACCAGTACCGCGTTTGGCACTGTATGGATTTTATGGCACTCTTGTTTTTGTTGCCGTTACCATCCCGGCGGGGATTTATGCTCAAGTACATTATGGTAATTCTCTCGCGAACGTCGATTGGCTGCATGGCAGCGCAGAACTTTTTTTGACGCTTTCTAATATCTTGATTGTGCTGGGTTTTCGCGAGGCTGTTATGAAAAACAGTGACCAGTGACCAGTGACCAAGTGACCAGTGACCAAGTGACCACTAACAACCAACAACTAACCACTAACCACTAACCACTAACCATTATGGAAATTATCCCAGCAATAGATTTATTAGAAGGTCGGTGTGTGCGACTATACCAAGGTGACTATTCACTTTCGCAAGTGTTTAACGAAAACCCTGTTGAAGTTGCCAAACAGTGGGTTGAGCAAGGTGCTACCAGGTTGCACGTTGTTGATTTAGATGGCGCAAAAACAGGTCAGTTGATCAACTTAGCAGCGATTGAGGCGATCGCCCAAGAAGTTTCCGTACCAATTCAAGTTGGCGGAGGAATTCGGGAACAATCTACCGCCGAACAGTTACTCAATTTAGGGATACAACGAGTCATCTTAGGAACCGTAGCTGTAGAACAGCCCCAACTCGTACAACAACTTTGTCAAGAGTTTCCCGGACAAATTGTTGTTGGTATCGATGCTCGTAACGGGCTAGTTGCAACTCGTGGTTGGCTGGAAACTTCTGAAGTTTCTGCCTCACAATTGGCTGTACAGATGCAAGAATTGGGAGCCGCCGCTATTATTTACACCGATATTCATCGGGATGGGACTCTTTCTGGACCCAATCTAGACGCATTGCGTGCGATCGCAGCTACTGTTACCATACCCATCATTGCTTCTGGTGGTGTTAGTTCCGTAACTGACTTGTTAAGTCTTTTGGCGTTAGAACCACAAGGAGTTACAGGCGTTATTGTTGGGCGTGCTTTGTATACTGGTGATATTTCTTTAAGAGAAGCATTACGTGCAGTAGGACAAGGACGTATTCAAGATATTCCGCCAAATATAGATTTTTCTACCTTTGCGTAAGAGAGTTCCAAGAAACAAATTATCCAATCTTGTGGGATGTTGCTCCTAGCCCATCCTATCAATGAGGCAGGCGAGACGCCCAACCCACAAGAACAAGTTGGATGTTTTTTAGTTTGGCAGTTCCCAATACCTATGTAAAGGTAGAACGTTTTTTCAGATTTTTCTACCAGATAGCAGATGGTTATTTTTTTATTTTCCGGAATGCGGATCGGCTATCCTGTATCTCAGTATGTCAGGAATAACAAACAACCTACTATGAAACGTCGGAAAATTCCTAATAATGGCAGACCAATTAGAACCGAATCTAGTGTATTCAGTTTTCAAAGCTTTAATATTCAAAAATTGCTAAAGATTATCAAAAAATTGTTAAATAAATTACGTTTTAAAAATTCTAAATAGTTTTCAAATTATAGAAATTTTAATTTAAGATTTCCAATTTTTCACTTAATGGGTTTCCTCTCCAATAGAGACGCACGAAGAAAGCGTCTCTATTTTTCTTTTTATTGATGCTACAGATAAACTTGTAAGTCTAATCCGGAATTAGTAGTCAGTCAAATGTAGATAAATATGTCAGTAACTCAACAGTTAAAAATATGACTACGCCAAAACAGGGTTCACAATCTAAGCAAATTAAACAAGCCCCAAGACCCAAAAAACCGAAGAAAACTGAGTCTGGTGCTAGTAAGTAAAGAATTTGTTAATTGTTGGTTGTTAGTAGTTAGTTGTTAGTTGTTGATAGTTTTAACCACTAACCACTATCTACTAACCACTAACCACTAACCAAGTTATTTATTCTTCACTTGACTTTTAGCTTGTTCTAAAGCAATTTCTTTAATAGCCTGGTAAGAATTGACATTTGCAGTTCCTTCAATAGCTTTAACAGCCAAATCCTGAACTTGTTTCAAAGCAGAGTCAAGTTGCTTGGAAAGATTTTGAATACGAGATTCCTGATTGCCAATAGTTTGCTCCAAAGATTGCAATCTCTGTTCGTAAAAGCGCTTTTGACCTTCCACTTCTTTGGCAAACATATCTGATTTTATCTTAGCTTGATAATGGGCAATACCTTTGCCTTCTTCTGTGGCTTTTTTAATCGCTGCTTCTTTTTCTTTAGGAAACGCTTCTACTTTAGCCTTAGATTCTTCAAACTGTTTTTCTTGCTCTGAAATTACCTTTTCTTGCTCAGCCCATTGTTTTTCTACTTCTTGTCGAGATTCATCCAATTCTTTATATAACGCTTTTTGTTGCTGTTCGTATTCTTCTGTTTCTAATTTACGTCGAAGATCTAGATCGTACTTGTACTCCGAGCCATCTCTTTGACGATTTTTATTAAGATTTTCATTTCTTTCTTTTATCAAGCGTTTGTGTTCTTCTTGCTCTTTTTCCCAAGCTTTTCTTTGCCCTTGGATTGCTTGCGATAATGTTTCGTATTGCTGATTGTACTCCTCTTGATAAGCTTTATAATTCTCTTCATAGGTTGTAATGAGCTTATCTAGAGTATCTTCTGATACTTCTAAACTGTGTAATTGTTTTAACTCTTGACTTTCAGTTTCCAATGATTGGCTGATTGCTTCTAGCTTAGATGCTCTTGTTGTCAGTTGTTCTGACAATTCACTAGCTGCACTGCCAAAACCCAACTGGATTTTTGCTAAGCTTTCAATTGTAGAATTCATTTTTTGCTGAACATTAGATGCTTGATTCATAACTATTGATTTTGTTTCTACTTTTGGATTATCTTTAGCAACAGAACTATTCGCGGAACTGGTGACTTTTTGTAATTGGTCAAGTTGAGATTTGAGTTCTACCTTTTCTTTTGCTAATTCTTCATAAGCTTGAAGAATTTCAGCTTTTGTATTCTTATCGTTTGGTTTTTTGGCTGGCACAATATATCTCCTCTATTGGTTAGTGCTTAAGTAGGGGCGCAATGCCTTGCGCCTGTACATGATTGGTAGGGGCGCGGGGCCTTGCGCCCCTACTATTTATTTCCAAAAGCTCGCATTGCTAAATCTTGAGCTTGTTTCAAGGCTGTTTGTAGTTGAGTAGAAATAGTTTCTATTTGCTCCAATTGCTTCTTAATAGCTTCCTCTAAAGACTGAATTTTTAATTCATAGTTTTGTTTTGAAGATCCCCATTCTTTTTCCAGCAAATCGGCTTCAATTTTTGCTTTCTGACTGGTGTCTTTAATAGCTTCTTCTCTAGCTTTTTTAATAGCTTCTTCTAATTCATTAGGAAAAGTAGCAACTTTCTTTTGATATTCGTCAAACAAAGGTTTATTTTTAGTAATTATTTTCTCTCGTTCTGCCCAATTTTTCTCTTTCTCTTCTGTTGTTTCTTGGATGTCTCTTTCTAGGGTACGTTTTTTCGCTTCATAGGAATTGTCATTAATTTTACGAGAGTTTTCTAACTTATACTGATATTCCTCTTCTTCTAATGTGCGTTCCTTCGTTAGTAAGTCATTGTATGCTTTTAGAGCTTCTTCATACTCCGCTTGCTCTTTTTGCCAATCTTTACGTCCATTGGCTACTTCTTTTTCTAGTGATTCTCTCTTATTTGCAACGTCTTGTTCTAGAATTTTTAATTTTTCTTGATGTTCTTTGGTAAGAATATCAAGAGTATCTGCTACAACTCTAATATGCTGAAGTTCTTGCAGGCTTTTGCTTTCAATCTCTATTGCCTGATTTAATTCATCTAATTTAGAAGTCTCTTTTGCTAACTTTTCAGATAAAGAATTGACAATGCTACCAAACTCTAATTGTAAATCTGCCAGTCCTTTAACAATATTGTCAACTGTATATGTAGAAACAGCTTCTAAAATTTGCGTATTTTTTACTTTTTCAGCTTCTTCTTGCTTAGTGGCTATTTTTGACTCTAACTTTTTCCTGTCTGTAAGAATTTGCTGAAATGTTTGCACGAGTTGTTGTTTGCTATCTTTTGATGCAGCTATTGTCATATTTCATCTCCTGAATTTACGTTTGTTACTTAAGTAGCAAGTCATACGAAGACATACCCAGTATTGAGTTCAGGGTAGCCTTGGAGTATGCTTTGCAAGTGCAGTGAAAATACTGAAATGATAAAACCCTGTCTGAGATGAGAAATTCCCAGCCGTATTTAGTACTATTGTACTAAAAATATACTCAAAGTGATATATTCTTGTCAAGCCTTTAACAGTGACCAGTGACCGGTGACCAGTGTGGAGGTCGTCTTAAAGTTGGTAAGGTTTAATTGATGATGTTCTACGTGTTAGGATGAGTGGGAAAGTTATCGGAATATATCAATCTATTAACTGTCTTAAGCAATTGTGAAGCTGATAAATTATTTTTAATAAGGAATTTGCGGAGAAAGGTTATTTGCTGCTTTTAGACTTTCTAAATAAAAGCAAAAGGCCAGCAAAAGAGTGAAAAACAATTTTTGCGTTAGTGTTACATTGGTTTATAATTGTAATTAAGTTATATATATTACAATTTGCAAAGTAAAACGCCAGCAATAGAGCGTAATTTTACTGGAAATGCATAATTGGATTGATACAGGCGCAACCACCCAATTCTGTGATATCAATGTTTACCAGCGAATCGACTAAGTATCCTCATACAGCAGAAATCGGACAAAGAAGCCGGATTTTAGTAGTGGAGGATGAGGAACTGATCCGGGAAATGCTTGTTCTTGCGTTGGAAGAACAAGGTTATGGGGTGTTCACTGCCTCTGATGGACGGTTGGCTGTAGAATATTTGAAAAATTGCGAGCCGAACTCGGGCGAGTTACCCTTCGATCTGGTTATTCTGGATTTGATGTTACCTCAGATCAATGGATTGGATATTTGTCGCTTACTTCGTTATCAGGGAAATCCAGTACCTATTTTGATGTTAAGCGCAAAAGGTAGTGAAACAGACCGCGTTCTTGGGTTGGAAGTAGGTGCAGATGATTACCTCACCAAACCTTTTAGTATGCGGGAGTTAGTTGCTCGGTGTCGGGCATTGCTACGTCGTCAACGTTTGAGTACTTTGCCTCAATTGCCTGTCCTACAATATAAGGATGTGACTTTGTATCCCCAAGAATGTCGCGTGCTTGTACGCGGTCACGAAGTTAATTTGTCTCCTAAGGAGTTCCGCTTGTTAGAACTGTTTATGAGCTATGCTCGCCGTGTCTGGTCGCGGGAACAGCTACTGGATCAAGTTTGGGGACCTGACTTTGTTGGGGATAGTAAAACTGTAGACGTTCACATTCGTTGGTTGCGCGAAAAGTTAGAGATAGATCCCAGCCGACCGGAATATATTGTGACGGTTAGAGGTTTCGGATATAGATTTGGTTGATTTATGGGGCTGCAAGATCTTGCCAGATCCCCAACTTCTTCAAGAAATTGGGGATCTACCCAACCTAATACCAATTTGAAAAAAGAATGCGACAGATAGTCGATTGAGAGTTAAGTCTAAGTAAGGCTTTCTCAATCCAAAATCTAAAATCCAAAATCCAAAATGGTATAACTTCTTGAAACAAAATTGACCATATACTAGTTTGTGGTTGATATATAGAGTTAGTTTGTTAGTTAACATCAGGCAACTAACGGCTAGCAATGCTTATATTGGGATTTTTAGTGGGTTTGGCTGTTGGCATTGGGTTTTGGTTGTGGCAACAGTTTCAACTGAATCACTACTTAGCACAGATTTTACAACCCCTAACCGTACCCTCATATAGGGTGGTGCTGCTTATTCCTAGCTTGCGGCACAAAATTAAACTGGTTAAGCAACAAAGGCAACAATTGCATCAGGTACTGCAAACCCAAAAAGATTTACTTGAGTTTGCACCAGTGGGGTATTTGCAGGTAGATGAGGAAAATCAGCTACTTTGGTGTAACGACCAAGCACAAAAAATGCTGTACCTACAAAGATGGCAACCGGGACAAGTACGCTTGCTGCTAGAGTTAGTCAGGTCTTACGAACTTGACCAGTTAATTGAGCAAACAAGGAATCGCCAACAGCCGCAAGTAAAAGAATGGGAGTTTCACCCTTCTTGTGAGGATGCAGCCGCAATTTCCGAAGTAAAGTCTTTGATGTTGCGAGGGACAAGCTTGCCTTTACCTAGAGGGCAAGTGGGTGTATTTATAGAAAATCAACAACCTTTGCTAGACTTAACTCAAGCACGGGAACGGGCTTTTTCTGACCTCGCTCACGAATTGAGAACACCTCTAACCTCAATTCGTTTGATTGTCGAAACTTTACAAGAGCGCGTAAAACCACCTCTAGACCGTTGGGTCAGTCGGCTTTTACAAGAGGTTGACAGATTAATTAACTTGGTGCAGTGTTGGCTAGAACTCACCCAGTTGGAAACTAACCCAAGTATCCAACTCCAGCGTCACCCAATGGAAGTGCGATCGCTCATTGCTTCTGCTTGGGAAACCCTAGAACCTTTAGCGCAGCGTCAGCAAATTCACATAGCATACTCCGGTCTAGAAAATGTTTGGATTAACGCCGATCGAACCCGACTTTATCAGGTATTTTTGAATTTGCTAGATAACAGTATTAAATACAGCCCCCCTAGCACAACTATTGAAGTTGAGGTTACAATAGTTCCTGGGAATGAGAATCTGGATGAGTCAGTATTAGAGATTAATATTATTGACTCGGGAACGGGGTTTTCTGAAGAGGATTTACCACGCGTTTTTGAAAGATTCTACAGGGGCGATCGCTCCCGTTCTCGTGTCACAATAACAGATAATCTTTCGGCATCAGTAATTATTGGTAGTGGCCTAGGTTTGGCAATTGTTCGACAAATAGTTCTTGCTCATGGTGGCTTGATAAAAGCTATGAACCATCCAAAAACAGGAGGAGCATGGCTGCAAGTTCACCTACCTGAAGTTGTGGCAAATTCCCAAAGTCAAGACTATAGTTAATAAAATATTCATGATTGAGAGGAGCACGTGAACTGGAGTAATCCAGAGTAATTCGGAGTAATTCGGTTACTGGCTCCACCATGACTCAACTTGAACTTGTTTCAAGTCGTCCGCTTAAGGGTCATGACGCGCGGGAGATTAGCCAGTCTCAAGCGTCGGACAAGGAACATGGCTGCGTCACACAGTGCAACACCGGAATCCATTGACAAGTCCTTAAGCAGTGTCGAGGCAAACTAAACCCCATAAGGGAGTGCTCAAATGAGCAACGTAGTCTGGGGTCGGTTAAGTCCGATTCACCCCAGATTACTCCAAATAATTCTGATTTTTGGCTACTTAATTACAAGACTACAAGTGTGAAAGTCCCCCTCCACAGTCCCAACCCTGAAAGACCTGAGCTGAGCCGTGAAATTCGGCGATTGGAGCGAGATGTATTGCGTATGGGGGCTTTGGTGGAACAATCATTTCGCCTGAGTCACCAAGCGCTATTCACTCGTAATCTAACCGTAGCTGAGGAACTTCCGACATTAGATGAACAAATTGATGCTTTTTATCGGCAAATTGAATCAGATTGTGCGGCAATAATGACCCAATTATCGCCCGCATCTCGAGACTTGCGTTGTTTGAGTGCTTTTATGCAGCTTGTGCGTGATTTAGAGCGCATAGGAGATTACGCTAAAGATTTGGCGGAAATTGCCATTAAAATTTTTCCTTACCCAACGCATCCTTCTTTACCAGAAATTGCCGATATGTCTCACCACGCTCAAGCTATGTTGGCAACGAGTTTGGTAGCATTGGCTGATTTGGACGATGTGGGTGGACGGTATATAAAGCGACTGGATGATGCTGTGGATAATGCTTATGAGCGACTCTATCAGACCCTAGCACATCAGAAGGACGTTCAAGGAGTTCTTGAGCCAATCCTACTGCTCGTCCTAGCAATCCGCTGTTTGGAACGAATGGCTGACCATGCAACTAACATTGGTCAACGCGTAGCTTACATTGTGACCGGTCAGCGACATTAAAAATAGGGAGTGGGGAGTAGGGAGTGGGGAGTGGGGGCTGCCTGCTGTTTCTTTTTTTTATACAAGTATTTATACTTTTAATTCCCTTCTCTTGATAGGTATCCCTAATTTGATTACAAATTATACATTGATATGGCAGAATTATTTTTATGATTATAATTACTTATAGGTAAGTTGAAAAAAAAACAGAATTAAATATTTTTTAAACATTTGTTAAACAGCATACATTTTATCAAAAGCTTACCTGTTCTTAAACTTACACCTTTACATTAAGCAGAAACAGCATAAAAGTTGTCTGCTATCTTACAGATGGCAATGGTGTAATTTATTAAGCAGATGAGTATCACACGTCGGGATTTCTTGCTGTTGTTGGGAGGAAGTGCAGGTACAGTTGTACTTAGTTCCCTGGGAGGATGCGACACAAAAGTTGCAGTGCAACCTACCACGCAAAATACAAAAGCAATATTCACATTTAACCCAATTAAAGGTCCGATTCCCCTAGAAACAGCTGGTATCCGACCAGAAAAACAAAAGCAGTGGTATAGCACCTATGAAGTACAAGATGATTTAATATTGCCAAAAGGATATGAGTACCAAATCATTGCTGCATGGGGTGATAAGGTAGGTGATTCTCGTTTCGGCTACAATAACGACTACTTATCGTTTGTGCAAACAGGGGACAACGAAGGGTATCTATCAATTAATTTTGAATATATCAGCGCCATACCTTGGATGCAAACATATCAGCAAGTGATTGGGAAATCATTGCCGTTTGATGAAGTGAAAACAGCATTGAAAGCGAGTAAATCTGGGAAAAACGAGGTGAATGCCTTTGGTTTACCAGAAAACGACCCAATCAAGGCTCAAATAAGAGAAATCAGTAAAGAAGCACTTCTGGATCAAGGATTGGGTATTATCTCAATTCGCAAAACAGCAGAGGGGAAGTGGGAACGCACGAACTCAAAGGCCGATAGACGAATTAGTGGTGTGTCAGGATTAGAAGATGGGCGGTATTTAAAAGCAACCGGACCCGCAGTCGCAGTATTTGTCAAAAAACAGGGATTGGGATATGTAGATAAGTTAGGCGATCGCATTATCGGTTCTTTCGCCAACTGTGCTGGTGGAACAACACCTTGGGGTACAGCCCTCAGTGCTGAGGAGAATTTCCAAGCTCAAGTTCCAGAACCAGTCTATGCTGATGGTACATCCTTTGAGCCAGAGAAGCGACCGTTTGCTTTAGGAGATGAGGAGCTGTTCGGACAGGGAAATGTTTTCGGTCTATCTGGAAATAAATATGGTTGGATTGTGGAAGTCGATCCAGCTAACCCCAATGACTACGGGACAAAACACACTTGGTTGGGGCGCTATCACCACGAAGCTGTGGGTGTACGAGTAGAAGCAGGAAAACCACTCGCATTTTACTCCGGTTGCGATCGCAGGGGAGGACATATTTACAAATTTGTCAGCCGCGACAACGTTAGCGATCCCAAAGATAAAGCTAATTCCCGATTGCTTGCACAGGGAATGCTTTACGCTGCAAAATTTAATGCTGATGGTACGGGTCGCTGGATTCCTCTCAAAGCTGATACACTCATCGATCCCGATCTTCCCAGTACGATCGCAGGAAACCTCATTCGCTTACCAAAAGGTCCTGCAAAGGAAGCAGAAGCCGTGCGAGGCTTCCAGAGACTTCCACCGCGTGTTGAAGGTGGAGATTTTGCAGCCAGTCAAGACGAGCAAATTGCTCAATACAAAAAACGGTTCAAACAACTGGGAGATCTCTATGTAGGGACTCCAGAGGAGAAACAAGGCGCTATCTTAATTGATGCTCACTATGCAGCTAATGCTGCTGGTGCAACATGCACGGCGCGTCCTGAAGATACGGAAATAGCGCTCAATGGTGACCTTTATATTAGTTTTACTTCTGGCTCACCCGATGATGAAGGGGGTCCGGATACCAACGTCTTTAAAGGTCCCAAAGGTGAAACTCCCTATGAGTACGGCTGGGTTATGCGCCTGCAAGAAAATGGTGGCGATCCCGCAGCCATGAACTTTCGTTGGACAACGCTAGCAACAGGTGGTGAACCATCCGCAGGCGGTATGGGTTTTGCCAATCCAGACAATTTGTTATTAGATGACGATGGTAGTGTCTGGATGGTAACAGATATGTCTACTAGCAAGATGAATAAAACAGTAGAAACACGCACTAAAGATGGAAAACCAGCCAACGTTTCTGGTTTGTTTGGGAACAATGCCTTGTGGCATATTCCTACAAGTGGAGAAAATGCAGGTAGGGCTTTCTTATTTGCGATCGGACCGATGGAGTGTGAAACAACAGGACCCTGTTTTTCTAGGGACAGGGAAACGATGTTTCTTGCCGTGCAGCATCCAGGAGAAGCTAATGGAGTTCGGAAAAACCAACAATCAGAGACGAGAAAGTTTCTTCTAACTACAACCACAGGTGAAGAATTTATACAATCTCGCCAAGTTCCCATTGGGTCAAATTGGCCCAGTAAAACTCCTGACGCTCCTCCTAAACCGGCAGTAGTGGCTATTTCAAGGTCACGAGTTGTTTAATTGTGCGATCGGCAGTAGACTAACTTTATCTACTGCTGGTTCTATTTTTCTTTAAAAAAGAAAAATATTGACTGCATACACGGCTTGCTACCCCCATCTACTTATCTTAACAAATATTTGCAAAGAAAATACCATAAAGCATAAAGCTTGCAAGCCCTTCACCAGAAAAACCCACAGCTAGGCAATAAAAATATTTCTTTTCCCATGCCCAATGCCCAATACCCAATGCCCTATTTTTCAGGGTATTTCTAATGGCTCTTCGCTTAGTTAAATTATCCTACTCTACTAAATCACCCCACGAGCATGATGTATTCCACAAGTCACACGCCAAACAGTATTCAGCCGCCTAGCCCCACCTCCAAAGGTCAGCTACCGCAACGCTTGTTCACGCGGCGTGAAATTATTCCAGCACGTAATGACGTTCTGTGGCGAATTGAGCGAGGGGCAGTTCGCACATTAACCTGGAGTGAAGATGGCACATTTATCACTTTAGGTTACTGGGGAAGTGGGGAGCTTGTTGGTCATCCTTTATCTAGAGTTAAACCGTATCAGATAGAATGTTTGACTAGTGTAGAAGCAAGCATTGTTCCACCTCATTTATGGAATCAAGATATTAACGCTTTGCTCTCTCACATTCAACAAGCAGAAGAGCTTTTAAGTATAGTACATCGCAAACCCATTTCTTTACGCTTGTGGCAATTCCTTGTTTGGCTAAGTGAAAAATTTGGTCGCGACGTAGAACAAGGTAAGTTAATAGAACTCAACGTGACCCATCAAGAGATGGCAGAAGTATTAAATACAACAAGAGTAACAGTTACGCGGCTTCTTCAGCAGTTTGAAGAAGAAGGAACTCTGTTACGTCACAAGCGCCGCGTGATTTTGCATTTTCAAGATAAGAAATAAATATATCAAAGTGGTGTTCCAGCAACTTCTAATCACCACGAACATCTGGTACAATTCTGACTGAATATCGGTAGTAAATTCCCAGAATTTTATCTTGTCGGGAATTATATGACGGTTGAGTTAGTAGGTGTGAGTGAGACAAAAACTATGACAAAACTATCCTGGAAAGTTCTGAAGTTAAGCCCGGTTGTTCTTGCTGCAACATTTTTCACAGCCAACAGTGCCATAGCCGGAGAAGTTACCGATAAAGTAACTTCTGTAGCTCAATTAGAACAACAAAACGAAAGTCTAGGTCAGGTTACATCCGTTTCTCAATTTTCTGACGTACAACCTACTGACTGGGCATTCCAAGCATTGCAATCCTTGGTTGAGCGTTACGGTTGTATTGCAGGTTACCCCAATGGAACCTATCGCGGTAACCGTGCTATGACCCGTTATGAGTTTGCCGCAGGTTTAAATGCTTGTTTAGACAGAGTTAACGAACTGATTGCAACAGCCACTGCTGACTTGGTTCGGAAAGAAGACCTGGCTACTTTACAGCGCTTGCAAGAAGAATTTTCTGCTGAATTAGCTACTTTGCGCGGTCGTGTAGATGCTCTAGAAGCTCGCACCGCCGAACTAGAAGCCAATCAATTCTCTACCACCACCAAACTGGTTGGGGAAGCCATCTTCAACTTATCTGAAGTTTTTGGGGATGAGAGAGCAGTTTCCTCTGGTGTTACAGACCCAGATAGTGATGCCAACGCAGCCAACAATGCCGATGATGATTTAGAGCCAAACCCAATTTTTGCCGATCGCGTTCGTCTCAGATTAAACACCAGTTTCACTGGAAACGACCTGTTAGTCACCCGCTTGCAAGCACGGAACATTACCCCATACGGTACCGCCGTCACGGGTACTAACATGACTCGTCTGTCTTTTGATGACAATAATAACAATGATATCGAGCTAGATAAACTCAACTACACCTTCAATCTGGGTGAGATATTGCGCGTCAAGATTGATGCTAACAGTGGTGAGTTATACGACAACATTAATAACTTTAACCCCGATCTTGCGAGTGATGCAAGAGGTGCGATTGGTCGTTACGGTCGCTTTAGCCCGATCTATCGTCAAGGTCAAGGTGGTGCAGGTGCAACCATCACAGTTAATCCAAGAGGACCTATCTCCTTGTCAGCATCTTATCTCGGAGGAGGCTCATCAGGAGGAGCAAGCAATCCAGGCTTAGGTAGAGGTATTTTTAATGGCTCATACACAGCTCTCGGTCAGCTATCGTTCCAACCCAGTCAAGCATTGAGCGTTGGTTTGACCTACGCCCGCACTTACCAAAATAGTGAGAACGGGATCAATCTGTTCTCATCCACAGGAAGTGTCTATGCAAACCAACCCTTCGGTAATAACGTTGCACTCACCTCTAACCACTACGGTGTACAAGCTGCTTTTAGATTGGGTAAGAACATAACCATCGGTGGATGGTATGGTTATAGTGAAGCAGAAGCCAAGAGCGGTCTTCGTGAAGGTGATGAAGCAGACTTTAATTACTGGGCTGCTACCCTAGCTTTCAAAGATTTTGGTAGAGAAGGTAACTTATTGGGCATTATCTTCGGTCAACCACCCAAAGTATCTGACAACGATTTTGTTCAGACAAATGGTGTTCGTCGTGAAGATGAGGATACATCATATCATTTAGAAGCGTTGTACAGACTACAACTCTCTAACAACATTTCCATTACTCCTGGTGTACTGGTTATCTTTAACCCAGAACACAACAACGACAACGATACAATTTATGTAGGTACATTGCGTACTACCTTTACTTTCTAAAACTTATCCTCAGCAAAGACTGACTCTTAGTGAGTCAGGGAAAAGTTAGTAGGGGCGCAAGGCATTGCGCCCCTACTTTTTTTATTTAGTTAGTAGCTACCATTCTCTGACGATAAATCACTTGGAGGGCGATCGCTACTCCAAGCCCACCAAACAGAACCACAGTAGCACTGGTAAAACTCCTGCCATTTGCGTCGATTTTGTTCGGTTAAGACAGGCGCTCGACGGTTTATCCAAACTTGTACAGCTTCCAAACTACTTGAGCGACATTTGGGGCAGCAAAATTCATAAGCATGAGTTGCCTGATTTGTCCAATTGGGAGGAATAGGAGTAAAAGCGTCCATAATTATTAGTATTAGTCAATACTTGTAGAGACGTGCCATGACACGCCTAAAATATTAGCCATCAGTTTTTCAGTAAAAATGACTATCAAGAGTGTTTTGGCTCGTACTTCCCTATTATGTAAAGAAATAATGTAATCTTACCTTATATTAAAAGCTTCATTTGAGGTGAAAGCTGGTAGCGGATAGCTTAAGATGGAACCAAATGTTGAAATACGCCGTTTAATAGATATCATGCCTGCTTCTGGGCGGATGCTAACAAAAATTGTAAGCAAGCCAGAACAGCAAAAGGTGATAGACGCTTCCTTACCATTGCCTTGGAATCAAGACAGACCAATACACATTAACTTCGATTTATGGCGTCGCTTGACAAAACCACAACGTGACTTGTTACTGTTGCGAACAGTGAGTTGGTTAATAGGAGTCAAATGGTTTAAGCCCGATATTTATCAAGGTATAGCCGTAGCCGGTCTTTTGGGAGGATTTGTAGAATCAGCCCAAGCAGATGCAGTCGGTGTAGTTGTAGCTTGTGGATTAACTGGGCTGGCGCTGCTTCGCATATGGCGAGTGAATCGTTCTCAAGAATCTGAGATTAGTGCTGATGAAGCCGCTATTCGCATAGCAGCGCGACGGGGTTACTCGGAAGCCGAAGCAGCCGAGCATTTGTTATCTGCAATTGAGGCTGTAGCCAAAATTGAAGGACGTACCGGGCTAGACTTTATCGAATTGCTCCGCAGTCAAAACTTACGAGTCATAGCTGGATTATCCCCTGTGGGAATTCCAAAAGAGTAAAATTGGTTAGTTGTTAGTTGTTGGTTGTTAGTTGTTAATATCTATTAACCACTGTAGGGGCGCGGCGGCCTTGCGCCCCTACTAACCACTATCTACTAACAATGATAAAGTTTGTATTCGTAGCCATTAATTGTTGGCAAAGATCGACTGTCAACAGCACAATTTTTTACTTCTTCTGGTAGCGGTGCATAAAAATTCACCAACCATAAATCTAATGGTCGCGATAGTACCTTTAAAGTATTTTGTAGAGCATTGGTAGAAGTTTTTGGCTCTTCATCTTGATGTGCTAGCAAAAACAGTGGATTTGTCAGATCTGAATTTTGAACTTTGAATTTTAAACTTTGAATTTTAAACTCCCTTGCTACTCCCATCATCTCCCCAATATGCACGTGAGTTTTTTGAGTCGTCGCAATTAATATGGGTAGGCGAGAAGTTTGTTGGATCATTTGTACAAATAAATCAGGGCGATAGTACTTTTGGTAACCGAGATTGGAAGTTACAGCGATCGCGCTTACCAATCCCATCACCAAAACGATCGCTACGGCTTGTTTTCCACTGACTCCCCATCTCACTTTTTCTTGAGGGGGAGTACGCCAACACACTGCAAGACTTGCTCCAAGTAAAACTATCACCGCCGGAAAGTAGACAAAGTTATAACGAGCACCTCGTGTTAAATCAATACCAAAAAAATAGGTAATTATGAAAAATAAAGCGATCGCTCCAACAACAAACACTGTAAAAACCTGTGTCGTCGGAGAGTTTTGTGGTTGTTTGAGTTGAAACTTTAAACCATCAAGCAAAATCGGTACAACCCAAACAAAGAAAATCAGCATGATAATCCCAGAGATAATTATTACAACAAGATTTGCCGCTTCCACGGGTAACAAACAAATCATGGTAATCCATGCAGCTAAAGTTTGAAATATAGGATTTATCCAAGCCATTCCATGTTGCGGGCTTTGAATCCACTCAGTTAATTTATTACCATAGCTATTCTGTAAAAACACGGGCAACCAAACCAAGCCTGAAACAAATGTACCAGCAGCAACAACATAAATTCGGAACCAAGTTTTAAGAGGGGGTGAGGGGGTGAGGAGGTGAGGGGGTAGAATTCTTCCCATCTCCCCATCTCCCCATCTCCCCATCTCCCCATCTCTTTGTCTCCACTGCTGCAAAGCCAGGAAAAGTAAGACAAAAGCTTCAGCACAAAGAGTCAGTGTAAAAAAGTAATGGGAGGCAATACCCAAAGCATTAATTCCTGTCCAAGCAAAAGCAATCCATACGGGTATCTGAGTGCGATCTTTAATATGTCGTGTTGCAGTAACCAGGCAGGCGAGAGAAGCAATAACCCATAAAATTACTAAAGTATAATGACGGGCTTCCTGTGCCAGAAAAATGGCATAGGGAGAGGTAGCCGCGATCGCTGTAGCTAGATGACTCACTAAACGGGAACGAAAAGCAAGCCGAGATAAGGCATAAATTGCAGGGACAGACAATGCACCCAAAAAAGCAGCAAGCGAGCGTGCTCCCCACAGAGAAACCAAACCGTCTTGAGTGGGAAATAATTTTGTCCAGTAGTGAGTCAGGATAAAGTAAAGCGGTGGATGATTGCTTTCGCTCAATAAGTGCGTCAGTACATCTTTGACCCCTACACCAAGCTGGGGTTGCAGCGATCGCAACAAGATATCGGTAGGAATCGGTTGATCTAAAGGGACTGGTAAAAAACTATTACCCAAGCTGAATACTAAAGTAGAAAATTCATCAGTCCAAGGAGGTTTGGCAGTCAAGTTCATTAGGCGCAAGCCAAGACCAATGACTAGCCAAACCAACAATAGTGGTAGAGTTTTGAGTTTTGAGTTTTGAGTTTTGAATCTTAAATACATAAATCATTTGCGATCTGCTCATAACTTATAACTCACAACCCATAGCACTTTGTTCCTGTACCAATCCGTTATGCAGTTCATATTATGTCACCACTCCACTTAAAAATAGTTTGTTCTTTATGTTACTTATAACCTCCGGTTGTCTTTCTAGCATACTTCTCTTGCAATGCCATGTCAGACTGTCAATATATGAGTTGCGTTTGCCCTGATATAACCTTTTATCTATGAAAACAATTTAATATTTATTTAATATTAAGGCTTGTGAATAAACAACATTGACGTATTAAGCTGTAAGCTATTGTTAATCTCATTAAGGTTGGAGATCGATAAAACTTACAATTTATGTAAGTTTTTCCAATCAAATTTTTGAACTGTCTTTAACCTAAGCCTTTTCTATTGGGGATTTGTATTCAGCGACTCGCCATGTAGAAAGGCGCTACAGTCTGCTGCTTTGCAAAGAATTAAAGTTTTCTTTGTCTAGTTTTTCATGCCCAAAAAACATGAAACTTAATCAAAGTAGCTGGCAATTTTTACAAATCGAAATTTTGCTTTTTTTGTAACCAAAACCCCAGTATGTCATTGACTAATACTATCCATTTTAGAAACTTACGAGGCGATTTATTCGGTGGTGTAACTGCTGCGATCGTTTCGTTACCTCTAGCGCTGGCATTCGGTGTCGCCTCCGGTGCTGGACCTGTAGCGGGTCTTTATGGTGCAGTTTCCGTCGGCTTTTTCGCAGCTTTATTTGGTGGTACACCAACCCTAATTTCTGAGCCAACCGGACCAATGACTGTAGTTATGACTGCAATTGTCAGTTCCATGACTGCCAGTAACCCTGAAAACGGCTTGGCCATGGCATTTACCGTAGTCATGCTAGCGGGAATATTCCAAATCTTCTTTGGGATATTTAAGTTGGGTAAATACATTACCCTCATGCCTTACAGTGTGATTTCTGGCTTTATGTCTGGGATTGGGGTGATTCTGATTATTTTGCAGATTGCGCCTTTTGTCGGGCAGCCAAATCCTAAAGGTGGCGTACTGGGGATGGTGCAAAATCTGCCTCAGTTACTAACTAAGATTAATCCTGCTGAAACAGCTTTAGGCTTGCTGACACTGGCAATTATTTTCTTCATGCCAGCCAAACTCAAGCGCTTTGCTCCCCCGCAACTTGTAGCATTAATTGTAGGAACCATAGTTTCTCTAATTATCTTTGGCGGTACGGATATTAGACGAATTGGTGAAATTCCAGTCGGACTGCCAACATTTCAAATACCTACTTTTACCCCATCCGAAATGACAAGGATGATTGTTAATGGTGCAATGCTGGGGATGTTGGGTTGTATTGATACTCTCCTAACGGCAGTCATTGCAGACAGTCTGACTCGCACCGAACACAAATCTGACAAAGAATTGATTGGTCAAGGTATCGGTAACCTAGTATCTGGTTTCTGTGGTGGGCTACCGGGTGCTGGTGCCACGATGGGAACGGTAGTTAATATCCAAACTGGTGCTAGTACAGCTTTATCTGGTTTAACTCGCGCACTAATTTTATTAATTGTAGTTTTGTGGGCTGCGGGTATCACTCAACCCATACCAATGGCGGTGTTGGCTGGTATTGCTCTTAAGGTGGGGATTGACATTCTTGACTGGAGTTTCCTGAAACGCGCTCATAAGGTGTCGCTGAAAGGTACAATCATCATGTACGGTGTATTGTTCTTAACCGTATTTGTTGACTTGATTGTTGCTGTCGGCGTGGGAGTATTCATTGCTAATATCTTAACTATCGATCGCCTGTCTGAATTACAAGCTCAGGAAGTGAAGACAATTAGCGACGCTGATGATGCAATTGTCTTGAATGACGAAGAGAAAAAATTGTTAGATCGAGCTAATGGACGTGTCCTGCTATTTTACCTGAGTGGACCGATGATCTTTGGGGTATCCAAAGCGATCGCCCGCGAACATTCAGCAATGGCAGACTCTGATGTGTTGATAGTGGATTTGAGCGATGTACCAATGTTAGGCGTGACTGCTTCTTTGGCAATTGAAAACGCCATCAAGGATGCTAGTGAACAAGGTCGTCAAGTATTAATAGTTGGTGCAAATGGCAAAGTCAAACAGCGCTTAGAAAAGTTTGGAATTTTGAGGTTTGTACCACAGCATTATATGTTTGTAGATCGTGTAGAGGCACTTAAACAAGCTGTTGCTTTAGTTGAGCCTCATGCAACTTCCGCTAATACTCTTGGCGTTAGTACCTCCACTGATAGTCATTAGTCAGGAAGTTCCAATCCATGGGGTGGAGTAGGTATCTTGCCTGCGCTTCAGAACTACTTCACCTGCGTCACTCGCCAACTCAACTTTAGGTTGACCCAAAAGTTCCAAATGGTAGAAACAGCAATTGCAATCAAATTAGCAATGTAGCGATTGGGAATAATAAAGGTGAATACTAGCTGTAAGACCAACACATTTAATGTTAAACCAGCGAGACAAATAAGATTGAATTTCAAAAACCGTAAAATGCGTTGATGCCATTGATTTTGTTGACTTGAGACATCACTAAAAGTCCAAATGTCATTCCACAAAAAGTTATTAGAAATTGCAATTTCACCTGCAATGATTTTGCTCAGAAGTAGGGGCAAATCTAAAGTCGTAGAATCACTGAGTAAATAAAGCACAGTCATATCTACAAAAACGCCACTAAACCCTACTAAACCAAAGCGAACAAGGCGACCGATAGGAAAACCCAAGCGTTGACTAAATCGTCCCAACTTTCCTGTAGACAGGCGCAAGCGTATCAAATGATGCAAGTAGTCAAAATAATGCTTCCATGTCACTTTACTTTCACCCTGTTTGCGCTCACAAAATACATATCCTACTTCACCAATTTGGTTTATACTGCCCCGCCCAATAACTTCCAAAAGGATTTTATAACCAACGGGATTCAAAGTTTGACCGACAATGCAATGTCGGCGTACTAGAAAATAACCACTCATTGGATCGGAAACCCTACCAAGGACACCTGGTAAAATAATTAATCCCAAGACTTGAGCACCACGGGATAAGAAACGCCTGATAAAACTCCAGCTACTAACCCCTCCACCGTCTACATGACGGCTAGCTACTGCCAAATCAGCTCCTCGTTCAATAACATTTAACAGTTCCAAGAGAACATGGGGAGGATGTTGCAAATCACCATCAATCACCCCTAAAATATTACCTTGTGCTGCCTGCCACCCACGAACCACTGCACTAGAAAGACCTTGTTCGTGCTGACGTCGCATCACTCGGAGTTGGGGATATTCTCGCATCAAAGACTGTGCGATATCCCATGTACCATCTGGACTATTATCATCGACTACAATAAGTTCGTAGTGACCGGGTATAGATTCATCTAGCAATCTACTCAATACCCCAATCATTTTTTTGATATTTGCCGCTTCGTTATAAGTTGGGATAACTAGGGAAAAGAGAACTACTTCACCTCCTATGCACGAGCTTTTGGGTGGCAATTCAGAAATCCTCAAAGGACCTGTCGGTACTAACAAAAGTGAATTAGGTTGGATGATACTCATTGAAAATAGGGAGTAGGGAGTAGGGGGTAGGGAGTAGGGGGTAGGGAGTAGGGGGTAGGGAGTAGGGAAGATTAATTTTTATGCCCCCATTGTGAATGATTGCTGTGGGTATCTAGCGTAAGATAAGCGATTAAGTTTTCGGTTAAGTGAACGTAGATACCATAAGTTACTTTTATTATCTGTTCAGTTAGATAGAACAATGTCTAGTTTGATAGAGGAATGGATAGATTCTTTACCAGAACCACAAAAATCAAATGCTACAGAGTCCTAAAGGACTTCTGCTCGCCTTCATCCCCGACCTCAAGGACGTTCAAACTACAAATCTTTTTGGCTTTGTAGTTTTCACTTCGGGGTTTTCGGCTTACTTCCTTATAATTTCTTCAAAAATTCTATTTCCCAGGAATTTTTGTCAGTAAATAGTCCTTTTTATACTGGTCACTGGTCACTGGTCACTGACTAACTGGTCACTGAAAATATGTCATGCTTGAATAACAAAAATGTTAAACGTCGTTGGCTTCTACTGACCTGTGGTTACTGTAACTGTTGATGCTATCCTTGACCGTACCCTTAGGGGGTATGATTTGTCTCCTGAAGAAGGACTGGTATTGTTAAAACAAACAGATCCGACTGTAATTGCTGGCATTCGCGCTACATCTGACAAGTTGCGTCAACAGCAAGCAGGGGACATTGTGACTTACGTTATTAACCGCAATATTAACTTTACCAATATTTGCGAGCAGCATTGTAGCTTCTGTGCTTTTCGCCGAGATGAAACCGAAGAGGGGGCTTACTGGTTAGATTGGACACAGATTTTGGAAAAGACAACAGATGGTATAAGGCGAGGAGCAACGGAAATTTGTATGCAGGGGGGGTTGAACCTGCAAGCTAAAGTGAATGGTAAATCTTTGCCTTATTACCTTAAGCTTGTAGCAACTATTAAGGAAAAATTTCCCACAATACACCTGCACGCTTTTTCTCCTCAAGAAGTGCAATTTATAGCTAGAGAAGATGGGCTAGAGTACGCTGATGTTATTCTAGCTTTGCACGAATCGGGTGTGAATTCCATGCCGGGAACGGCGGCTGAAGTCCTAGATGACGAAGTCAGACGTATTCTTTGTCCAGAGAAAATAGATACGGCTACTTGGCTGGAAATTGTGACAACAGCGCACAAACTAGGTTTACATACTACCAGCACAATGTTATCAGGTCATATTGAAACACCAGAGCAACAAATAAGACATTTGGAAAAATTGCGACATCTCCAACAAACTTCTATAAACCGGGAATATCCTGCTTTCATAACCGAATTTATACTGTTGCCGTTTGTTGGTAAAGAAGCTCCCAAATCCTTACGTCGCCGTGTGGGACGAGATCAGCCTATTTTGGCAGATGCGTTGTTACTAACTGCTGTAGCTAGGATTTTCTTGGGAAATTGGATACCAAATCATCAACCGAGTTGGGTAAAACTGGGATTAAGTGGTGCAACAGAAGCTTTAAAGTGGGGTTGTAACGATATCGGCGGCACATTAATGGAAGAACATATCACCTCAATGGCAGGTGCTCAAGGTGGTACGAATATGGAAGTCGAAACTTTACAAACTGCGATCGCATCCACAAATCGTCCTTACCAGCAGAGAGATACGCTTTATCAGTTAGTGGTTGGTAGTTAGTAGTTATTTTGTGGGTAGAACAATTAACAACTAACCACTAACCACTAACAACTAACCAATCACTTGCTCCCCAAGATACCATTCCAGGATAGGATGGACGTTGATTTAGGTATTGTTTTACTTTTTGCATATGAAGCGCTATTGGTCACGTCTACTTGCCCTGATTTTGGTAGTCGTTGTTGGTCTTGTGGGTTGTTCTACTAACGAAGTGGGTGCTTTAACAGGGGATTACTTTCAAGACACCTTAACTGTAGTTAGTACCTTAAGAACTGCCTTAGATTTAACAGAAGATGCACCAGACAAAACAGCAGTTCAAGCAGAAGCACGTAAAAAGATAAACGACTTTTCCGCCCGCTATCAGCGTGTTCCTTCTGTCTCTGGTCTGAATTCCTTTACAACCATGCGAACAGCTCTTAACTCCCTAGCGGGACACTACAGTTCCTATCCCAACCGCCCTGTACCAAAAAAACTTAAAGACCGTTTGGAACAAGAGTTTCAGCAGGTTGAGTCAGCACTCCGGCGTGGCGCATAAGTGCGATTTATCGTATAGTTATGCTTTCCTCTGTAAGGGGTTAGATCCCCGACTTCTTGGAGAAGTCGGGGATCTTAAAATATGATTGTTGATATTAAGTATTTTTGATAACATCCTATACAATAAAATTACTGAGTATTATTTGATTATTGAATCAAATTACGTTTGCCAGAAATTGTAATTTGAGTATTATATTTAACTGAGTTATGTACTTAAAACTAAATTGTACAATTTGGCAACAGAAATCAAGGTTTAGAAGTCTATGGCACATGGACTTCTAAACCTTATACTATGGCATTCAATATACATCTCCTTATCTGAATGAATACAAGTTGGGGTTGATGATTGTTTTGTAATTATTGTTCTACGTATGTCTAAACGTTCATTGAATGTTGTAAAACCAATGTTTTTGTGGCAACGCCTGTTAGCTGCTGCTCTTTTCACTAGCGGTTTGCTGATGCCTTGGATTGACAATCAATCTGCAAAGGCGCAATTAACCGAATATTGTCAGCTACCGCCAGAAGTAGCAAAAGAAAAAGAAAACTTACGTTTGTCAGCACTCAACGGTAAACAAGTAGCCCAAAAGCGCTACCAGCAATTGGTGCAAAAACAAGCACGGGATTTACAGGAATGCCGAAATCGCAATTGGCCGCAAATCCAAGCAATTTGGTTGCGTTTATATCCTTGTGATGCCCGCCCTGGAGCTATCGACCAAGTCATGGATCGGATTGTTAACAAGGGTTATAACCAAGTATATTTGGAAGTCTTTTATGATGGGCAGGTACTACTGCCAACAGGAGCTAACCCTACAATTTGGCCTTCCGTTGTTCGCACGCCAGGGACAGAAAAAACAGACCTGTTTGCTGAAGCTATTCAAAAAGGGCGAGAACGGGGTCTTAAGGTTTATGCTTGGATGTTTACAACTAATTTTGGCTATACTTACGCCCAGCGTCCAGATCGGGAAGGAGCAATAGCTCGTAATGGTAAGGGTCAAACGAGCTTATATGTTGTAGATAATAATTCTCAAGTGTTTATTGACCCCTATAATTTACAAGCGAAACGCGATTATTACCAAATGTTACAGGAGGTACTGCGCCGTCGTCCAGATGGAGTGCTCTTTGACTATGTACGCTACCCGCGACAGGCTGGAAGTGATTCGATCGCAACCAAAGTCACAGATTTATGGTTGTACAGTGATGCTACTCAACAAGCCTTATTTCAACGGGCGCTGAATTACAAAGGGCTGGATTTAATTCGGCGTTTTTTAAGCAAAGGATATGTCACCGCAGGCGACATTGCTGAAGTCGATCAACTCTATCCTCAAGAAGGAGAACCCTTGTGGCAGGGTCGAACTTCAGCAACAGAGCAAAAGTCTATCATTCCTCCAGACCAAAGGCAACCACAATTACAGTCAGAGTTGTGGCAGTTATCTGTTGCCCACGCCATGCAAGGCATCCTAGATTTTGTCAATTTAGCTGCTCATCCAGCACAAAAGATGGGAATGCCTGCAGGAGCTGTTTTCTTTCCCGATGGCAACCAAATGGTAGGCAGGGGATATGACTCCCGGTTGCAACCTTGGGATAAGTTCTCAGGTTCTTTAGAGTGGCATCCCATGTCTTATGCAAATTGTTCTAATACTGATTGTATTGTGGCTCAAGTACAACGAGTTTTAAACGTAGCACCACCTAGCACTGCAGTTATTCCGGCTTTAGCTGGTAAATGGGGAGAATCTGTGAGCAACCGTCCACCTTTAGAAGCGCAAATGCAAGCACTTCGCCAAGCGACTCCACAATTAAGAGGAGTTAGCCATTTCGCTTATTCTTGGCAAGATCCAGAGCATGATAATGAGCGTAAGTTCTGTAGGGGATAGGGATTTTGGATTTTGGATTTTGGATTTTGGATTTTGGATTTTGGATTGGGGATTGGGGATTGGGAATTGAAGGACACGAAAGATAAGGTAGAGTCCTCTTTCTCTACTCCCCTACTCCCTACTCCCCACTCCCCACTCCCTACCCCTTAAAGACGTTTAAAGCAAATGAGATCATCGATAGGAATGTAAAAAACCCAAGAGCATCCAAAGTAGTCGTCATAAGCGGACCGCTAATTAGGGCAGGATCGAGATTGATTCGCTTCAACCCCATGGGTAATAGCGTTCCTAAGGTGGCAGCTAGGAGGACATTCGCCACCATTACCATTCCTGCAATTACCGATACCCAACGATCTTGGGGAGGCGACCAAATTAGGGAGAGTGTGCCAAGGGCTAGACCTAATGCTATGGCTGTACCCGCACCTGCCATAACTTCTTTACGTAGAAGCGGTATTGTGTCTTTCGGTGTGACCTCTCCTACGCCAATACCCCTGACTGTCACTGATACGACTTGAAAGGCTACATTGCCACTGCTATTGGCCAAAATTGGCATGATGATTGCCAAAACCGGCACCTGTGAAATGACTCCCTGAAAAGGTGAGATGGCACTGGCTGCACCAATGTACAAAACGATATTTGCTAAGAGCCAAGGCAATCGCTTGCGAATAGTCACATGGGGAGGGGACAATGCGTCTTCGTCGCCACCACTAACACCTGCCAATTTTTGAATGTCTTCTGTAGCTTCTTCTTCCAAAATGTCTATGACATCATCAATCGTGACAATTCCTACAAGTCTGTCTTCTCGATCGACGACAGGAATGGCAATTAAGTCATACCGCTTCATAATGCGGGCGACTTCTCCTTGAGATGTTTCTGTCTTGACTCTGACAACTCGATCGCTAGCTATTTCTCGTATTAAGACATCAGGGAAAGTAAATATTAACTGGCGTAAGGAGACAACACTTACGAGCTTGCGATTATCGTCAGTCACATAGGCGTAGTAGATAGTCTCTTTGTCTTTGTCTTGAAGACGGATTTTGCTGAGGGCTTCCCCGATTGTCAATCCTTCCCGCAAGCGCACGTATTCTGTTGTCATGACGCGTCCCGCAGTGCCTTCGGAATAGCCGAGAATTGTTGCCGTGGCTTGACGTTGTTCTGGACTGAGTGTTTGTAACAGCCGTTTGACAACTCCGGCTGGCAGTTCATCAAACAATTCTGCCCGTTCATCGGGACTCATTGCTTCAACAATCTGGGCAACTTGAATATCGTGCAGGGAATTTATCAAATCCTCCTGCACGTCTGGAGGTAAATATTCAAATACATCAATCGCCTGACATTTGTTGAGTAAGCGAAATGCGATCGCCCTTTTCTTCTGGGGCAATTGTGCGATGTAGTCCCCAGCGTCAACAGGTTGCAAACCATTCAAATCCAACTTAAGTTGGTTGAGGTCTGCAATGTCAATGGCTAAATTGCGAATATCCTCAGTGAGCATCATAAAACCTCCTATTGTCTCCCCCGTGCTGGGAGACAAACTCGCCAGCTCAGAGGAGGTTGGTACTACCGTCGTCTTGTGGGCTCTGGTCCATAAACCCTTAGAAAATCAACATCGATTACCAAAATAAAATGGAATCGCTAAGTTATAATACTAACCCGGAACAGTGTGATCCGGTAGATGCTGAAAGTTCAGTATAGGAAACTTGTGATATCCAGACAACTAAATTTCTTACTGCCCTGATGTCTGCTCATCTGAGTAGATTCTACTACTGTGGCTCTCTGTGTCAAGCCCGTAAGTAAATTTTTTTGACATTTTTTTAATGTTAAAATCCTTACTAAGCAGGAAGTAGCCTTTGTTTGAGCATAAAAATAAAGATTGTGTAATCATACGGAACTCCATGACTTTTCATTGAGGGAGTCGAAAAAAAGTTCGGCATGCGTCAGCATAACGAATTAGATTTCAATCAGTGATTTGTATTGTAGGCTACAATTTAGAAAATGCATTGCCAACAAGAACAGAAGCTGCTATAAGCATTTAATCGCGAGATTTAGTAACAACCATCTGGTATTGGTGAGATTTGTATCTACGCCATAGGTGAGTAGTGTTATTAATCCCAAATATCTTTGTTTGCTGTTCACAAATCACTGTTTTGTCCAAGATCTAAAGTTTTCGCCACAGGTTTTCAGGTTTTTTGTTGATGTGAAGCCTTCAATACTGCGGCTTTTCGTCTTAGGATGAACAATCTACGGAAATCCCTCACTACCAAATGAAATCAACTATAATAGTCCGCTAGTTGAGGTGAAAATCTTGATGATGAATGTTACACCAACTTAATTATAAACGATCTTTTCAATTAGCTTGAGTGAGTGTTAACACCTTCAAGTAACGTTCAATCTTTTCCGGAAGTTACAAAAACAAAATTTTTTATTACCAATGAGTCCACGGGAAACATTTTTACCCTCACCCCCATCCCCTCTCCCAAACTGGGAGAAGGGGTTAGCGGATGAGGGTAAGCAAGGTTTTTGCAATTTTGAGATGCTCTTCTTGTCCTTTTTGAAACACTGCCATCATTTTAATTAAAAAAACCCCCTAAGCAGTTAGCAGTAGGGGGTAAGCGAGGAGGAATATAAAATTGTCTTCAATAGTTAACAGTAGTCAACAGTTCAAAAATATTTCTTTAACTACTGATCGCTGGTCACTGGTCACTGGTCACTGTTATTCGCCAGAACGTTTCAGAGAACCATCGGCATATAACTCTAGTGGAACGAGCTCAAGCTTACCGTTAACTTTAACTTGGGTGTAGACAACTTTTACGAGTGGTGATTGGTTTTGGTTATAACGTAAAGACATAGTTCACTTCTCCTTTATATATAGTTAATCGATTGTTAGGTTTGATGGACTTCTAACTTGTCTATTTTGTTTCTACAAAAGTTTGTATTTACTGATAATTTTGTCCCGATCTATAGATAACAGAGTCAGTATAAAGATAAAGATAAAATCGTCTGCTTGCTGATAAAGATTTGAAAAAATCTTAAATTTAGAGTATATTTTTCTCAATCAGATAAAATCAATGAATCAAAGAGAAAAAACCCGCCGTCAACTGACGAGCGTACAACCTAACAGTCTGCTTCAGAACTGGTTTTGGGTTGGTGACATAATTGACTTCACAGCCTAATGGTGCTATTCCGAAAACCTGGATAAGATTCGTATGAAAACAGCTGCTCAACTGCAAACTCGCCTTGATTCTTATTATCAAAAAATCAAGACAATTATCCTTGCCCGTCAGAACCCAATGACTGGTTTGCTGCCAGCGAGTACAGCAATAACAGCCCACGGCGACTATACTGATGCCTGGGTACGCGATAACGTTTACAGCATTCTGGCAGTCTGGGGTTTGGCGCTAGCATACCGAAAAGTTGATGAAAGCAAGGGACGGACTTATGAGTTAGAACACAGTGTTGTTAAATTGATGCGCGGACTGCTGTTTGCCATGATGAGGCAAAGTGCCAAAGTCGAGCAATTTAAGCACACTCAAGCCCCGTTAGATGCTTTACACGCTAAATACAACACGGCAACTGGTGACATTGTTGTTGGTGATGATGAATGGGGACATTTGCAACTGGACGCAACATCAATCTTTTTGTTGATGTTGGCACAGATGACTGCTTCTGGATTGCAAATTATTTACACTTTTGATGAAGTGAATTTCGTCCAAAATTTGGTGTATTATATCGGTCGAGCTTATCGTACTCCAGACTATGGTATTTGGGAGCGGGGTAACAAGATTAATCATGGTAATGCGGAATTAAATGCCAGTTCGATAGGGATGGCAAAAGCTGCCTTGGAAGCGATCAACGGTTTAGATTTATTTGGCGTCCATGGTTGCCAAGCATCTGTCATTCATGCTTTGCCTGATGAAGTCGCCCGCGCTAGGATTACTTTAGAATCTCTGTTACCTAGAGAATCGGCTTCAAAAGAAATTGATGGTGCCTTGCTAAGCATAATTAGTTTTCCAGCTTTTGCGGTGGAAGATGCGCCGTTGCGAGAGCGGACTTACAACGACATTATCAACAAACTTGAAGGAACATACGGCTGCAAGCGATTTTTGAGGGATGGACACCAAACCGTTTTAGAAGACACGAATCGCTTGCACTATGAACCTTTTGAACTTAAACAGTTTGAAAATATTGAGTGCGAATGGCCTTTATTTTTTACCTATCTCTTTTTAGATAGCTTGTTTCGTGGCGAACAAGAGCAAGCTAAATACTATCAAGAACGTTTGGAGTCTTTATTAGTTGAACGAGATGGCTTGCGTCTGTTACCAGAATTATATTATGTGCCAGAGGAGTTAATAGAAGCAGAAAAGCAAGCACCTCACAGTCAGTTGCGTTTACCTAATGAGAATATACCCCTCGTGTGGGCGCAAAGTTTGTATTTTCTCGGTCAAATGTTGAGTGAGGGATTAATAGCTGTTGGTGATATCGATCCGTTAGGAAGGTATTTGTATATTGGAAAAAACCAGAAACCTTTGGTTCAAATTGCCCTAATTGCAGAAGATGAAGATTTACAAGCAAAACTGGCAGTTCATGGCATTGAGACGCAAACACCCAAGCAAGTAGAACCAATTCAAATCAGGCAAGCTATTGACCTTTCAGCGATGTACACTCAAATTGGACGTAACGATAAATTAGGTTTAACGGGGCGTCCAGTGAGACGGTTGAGGAGTTTGACAACATCTAAAATTTTTCGCATTCGTGGTGAAACGGTTGTCTTTTTACCCTCGTTCTCAGACTCTCAAGTGTTCTACTTAACTCTTGATTACCATTTTTTGGTGGATCAAATAAGAAGTGAACTGGCATACATTCAAAAATACTGTACTGAGTTGGGGCGTCCCACTTTAACTCTGATGTTGACTCACACCATGTTAGAAACAGGGAGTGAAGCATTACTGTCGCTTATGCAAGAACTTAAGGACGGTATTTGTAATGGTGTCCGGGTAAAATTAGGGCGGCTCAATCAGTTGATGCTAACAGCTGCAACACAAAGAATTGACGTTCTCCAAGACTTCGAGTTTGCTCAATCGTCAGTACAAAATGCTGCGCCTCGCTGCTCTTATTTGGTTTACAATCCACAGAAAAACTGGCAGTTGGGTCATATCCGAGAGTTTCAAGTGGAGTGCGAAACAAATCTTGGGTTGTTGCTTGTTTCGTTGCGATCGTCAGAAAATCTTTACGAACAGATCGAGCTGTTACAGACTTTGACTCGTTTGCAAGGACTGGAGTTTGAAACTGGTTTTGGCGGACCGGGACGACCCGTGACGGTGGGCGATTTACTAGATGAAGTTTACACAAAAGCCGGGGATGCGGGAATTTGGGCAGTTGTCCGTCGCGCTGCAGGATTGCGGCAAATGAGCGATATTGGCTTGTCGGATGTAGTAACGAGTATTTTAGTCCGTGGCAAGCAAATTGCAGTCGGTAAGGCTTACAGTGAAGATTCACTCATAGCGCTTCCACTGTCCCATAGTGAAATTGTTGAGAAAATTAATGACTTTTGTCGTGAGGATATTCGCGATCGCGTTCTCACTCAAGAAATTCTTATTTATTTGAGTGCTTTGATTAAAGCCGAACCAGAACTTTTTCAAGGGCTACTAACACTGAGAGTAGGGTATATTATATTACTAATTACTAGCGAACTAGCACGGGATTTATATGTCACTCAGGATGAAGCATATCAACACTTAATGCAGCTTTCGCCGTTTGAGGTGATAGCGCGAGTGCGTCAGGTGTTGTATGAATACTCCAGTATGAGCAATTTATTACGCCAGCAAGAGTCATTACACGTTAAACAAAAAGAAAGTGATATTGACTGGGTGGTGCTACCTACTTTAGTCGATGATGTAGAAGATATACCACTAGGAGGTTGGCGGCGTTTCCGTCAAGCAGAAGGAACCACCGGACGCGTGCCTAAAGACTTTTTTAAACAGGTCTGGTTGGTTATGGGACACTGTAAAGGATTGGTTATTGGCGATAAATTAGAGCGACGCAATCGTTTGGATAGTGAAGAAATTTTGTCAGAAATGACTCCAGGGGAAAAGAACTTTGCCCTGCAAATTGAGCATCTGTTGAATAAAATAGAGGCTCCTGAGTACAGGCAGGTATGTATTGAGACATTGATGGAATTGGGCGCGATCGCATCTAGTAATCCCAGCTTGCAAATCGAAGAATACATAGTGTTGGATGTATTAATCGGTCACGCGGTACGGTTGACATGGTTGGAAAAACATCGCGACAGACGCGATCGCTATGATGAAGATAAAGCTAGTGCATGGCGATCGTTTTACAACACCTCGCCAAGGGAATGCGCGAGCTATGTTGTCAAGGCTTTCCGCTTCTTGACCGAATTTGGGCAAGATTTGGCAGCTTAATTTTTGTAATTCGAGGGGTTTGGGAAACAATTTCTTACCCCTTTGGCTTTTTGGGAATTGATTCAGGATCGCGAACTTGTGGTAAATCTTCTAAAATTGCTGTCAGTATAGAAATACCAGTGTCTAAGTCCGAGTCAACCAACACAGCAGTCACAGATGTTGCAACGATTGGTTCAATCAATTCTTTGATGCGCGGCTTCAGTAGCTCATGTAACTCCGAGCGGAATTGCTTCGCTGATTCTGTTCGGTCTGCATCAAGCAAGGTTCGTTCTGCAGGAGCCAACGTATCGTGCAAAATCACTACAACTCCATCGTTAAGGATTTGGCAAACAACTTTGGAAGGGCGTTGACCTATGTGTTCTCGAAAGAAGGCTTGTAGTTGTTGAGTGATAGTACGTTCAACCTGTGCACAAGTGGGTTTGGGTAAGGACATAGCCATGCGGTACCAAGCTTTCTCGAGTTAATATACATCCATCCTAAGATAGATTATGAATTTACTACAGTAATAAAGCCAGAGATGGAATTGCTAAATCGCTTCTCCCTGTAGTATTAAATATATAGAGCTTAGATATTCCAAATTTAGCGTCAAGTAACTAGCCAACTGTTAGCTTTCAAGCAGTCAAAGTACATTTGCCTAGTTAGTTAGGAGCGAGCCAGATTCACCGACTCATCTCTGTTTGGGAGTGCCTCGTAGATGCTTTGAATAGCTTTAACCTCTCAACTGGGTTTAAGCTCCTATCAAGTCTTAAAGATATTTAAAAGGCAGTTGGTGTCGATGAACTTATCTCGTCCAATAAACCAGAAATATCTAGATTTTAGGAGATTACCGGAATAAAAATTACCGTACAATCATCATTTCATCGTAGGGGCGAACGGTTCTTCGCCCTCCTATCGATAAGATTATTTGGAGAAATTACCTTAACTTTTACCTAATTACCTTAACTTTTCCCTCTATTAGGAGCAGAAGAAATGAAAATCACACCATCTAAAGTCGGAGCAGGATTTGGGATAATTGCTAGCTTTACGGCTATTGCTACGGGTCAACCTTGGTTCTTAGCCCTTCTTCCACTAGCCGTTAGCATCCCGCCACTTCTTAAAGAAGATTCAGAGGAGGAGTCTGATTAAAGGTAAAGTAACTTTAACAAGAATCAGTTATTCTACTAATTGGTAAGTTTTTTTTAAATTATAAATAAAAGACCACCAATGTAAAAGTTGGTGGTTTATCGTTATTAAATTCAATACTTAGGGCTTGCTGAAAAAAAAAGAAAGGAGACAGTCTCTAGATTCTCAGACCCTATAAGTATATTCAGGTGCAAAAGAGAAGGGTAAAATAGCAAAAAATCCTTACATCACCGTGACGAGCAGCATCAAGTATGCTGTTAGTAACCAGGTACCGAAAACAAGGACAAACTTCAACTCCACCAGAAAACTTTGAACTGCCGTTCGATGGCAAATTATCAGAAGATAATCGTTGGATAATTATGGCTTCTTTAATACCTTGGGCAGAATTTGAAGAGGAATATTCTTCATCTTTCTCTCCAGAGATGGGAGCACCCGCAAAATCTTTTCGGATGGCATTAGGCGCATTAATAATTAAAGAAAAGCTAGGGATAAGTGACAGAGAAACAGTAGAACAAATTAGAGATAACCCTTATCTACAGTACTTTATAGGGATGTCGTCTTATAGCAATAAAACTCCATTTGATGCATCAATGTTAGTACATTTTCGGTCAAGAATCAGTGTTGACCTAGTCAACAAAGTGAATCAACAAATGGTGAAGAAGACGCTAGAGCTAACATCTTCTCCAGAGGCTGAAAAAAAAATAGAAGAATTAGGAAAAGAAGGTAATACACCAGAAAATCGGGGAAAATTAATATTAGATGCCACTTGTGCGCCGGGTGATATCAGCTATCCGACAGATTTAGAGCTACTAAATCAAGTGTGAGATCGCAGACGGAAAAAATTATAGATTTACTTTATGAACAGACGTTGGGTCAATTAGATAAAACACTAAGAACATATCGAGAGGTAGCAAGAAAGGATTATCTGGAGGTGGCAAAAAAACGTCGTGTCTCCTAAAAAGACAGGCGAAAAGCAATCAAAAAACAACTTCAATATATCAAAAGAAATTTATCTCACATTGAACAGCTAATCATTTCAGGAGCCAGTAAGCGAAAATTTAAGTAACAGACAATATAAGCTCTTGCTCGTGGTGGCATTCGTCTATCGTCAACAACTCTGGTTATATGAAAATAAAAAACAGAGTATTGACGATCGCATTGTCAGTTTAACCCAACCACATATCCGTCCAATTGTCCGAGGGAAAGCTAGGTCATCGGTAGAATTTGGAGCAAAATTGTCTGCTAGTTGCTTTGATGGATATGTATTTTTAGACCATATAAGTTGGGATAATTGTGCGACAACGAGCAATTAAACCAGTTAGAAACAGTGCTAGCATTTTTTGCTAGCTTCGTATTAGATAGTGCGGTAGTACAACAAATCATGAGGTGGGATATGGCGGTTTTAAGAGAATCTCCCTGGTATCAACAAATATTAACAGAGGGTGAAGTACGTGGGGAAGCACGTGGGGAAGCACGTGGGGAACGTAAAGGAATCATCTCTGGGATTGAACTAGGATTGGAAATCAAATTTGGGACTGAAGGGTTGCAATTGATGCCACAAATCTCTCAGATTACCGAGTTGCAACACTTAAAGAGTATTCAACAGGCAATTAAAACTGTAAACTCCCTAGATCAATTGCAGCAACTTCTTCTGTCATAAAATGTGGGATGGGCGGTTTTGTCAAAGCCGCCTCTACTGTACTTACCCATTTGTAAAAGTGCTAAATTTATGCACCGCTTTGACCAAATCATTTGGTGTTCTCATCGTTACTATGCCAACACCATTAGGAATTGAGCGTACCATCTCAATTAATGACGCAATTAATTGAGGATTGCGTGCATCTATTTTGCCCAACGCGATGTCCTCTTCAAATAACGTAGGTTTAGTCAGATCCACGCATCGTTCAAAGATTGATTAACGTTTCAATACTTTGAATTTTGGGCATGAACACATTTATCTAATCGGATACTGAACAAATTCTTGTTGAGATTCAAACTAAGACAAAAATGAATTTCACCGATTTTCTCAGCACTTTTACTGATAAAATGTCCAATTCAGTAACTGAAACCACAAATCTGTTCTCTCCATGCCTAAATCCGCTGACATCAGCACCAAGAAGTTAATCAGCCTGACACCTGACAATTGGGTTAAATGGGTAACGCAATTCCCCAACATCGTGACTAAAGAAATTCTTAACTCAGAATTTCAGTGGATTAGCCGCGAAAACGACGTGTTAATTCGTGCTGAAAGCCCAGAACTCGGAGAATTTCTCGTACTCAATGAGATACAACTGCGCTACAAGTCCAATATGCCAAAGCGGATACGAGCTTATACAGCACTTGCGGAAGAAAAATATAACTTACTCATCTATCCCGTACTGATTAACATTCTCAAAAACACAGAAGACGAGACTGCAATTGTGAATCGTTATGAGTCGAACTTTGCCGGATTACAAGCTCGACAAGACTATCGCGTGATTAATCTGTGGGAAGTTGATGTCGAGATAGTGTTCGAGCAACCGCTACCTGCATTGCTGCCATTTGTGCCAATTCTCAAGGGCGGGGCAGAAGAATCGACAATTCAACAAGCGTTGCGACAATTGCGCGACAACGAGCAATTAAACCAGTTAGAAACAGTGCTAGCATTTTTTGCTAGCTTCGTATTAGATAGTGCGGTAGTACAACAAATCATGAGGTGGGATATGGCGGTTTTAAGAGAATCTCCCTGGTATCAACAAATATTAACAGAGGGTGAAGTCCGTGGGGAAGCACGTGGGGAAGCACGTGGGGAAGCACGTGGAGAACGTAAAGGAATTATATCTGGGATTGAACTAGATTTAGAAATCAAATTTGGGACTGAGGGATTACAATTGATACCACAAATCTCTCAGATTACCGAGCTGCAACAGTTAAAGAGCATTCAACGGGCAGTCAAAACCGTAAACTCCCTAGATCAATTACAGCAACTTCTTCTGTCATAAAATGTGAGGCGGTTTTATTAAAGCCGCCTCTACTGTGCTTATCCACTTGCGGAAGAAAAATATAACTTACTCGTATCAGGTTTTAATTGTTGGTTGAAGCCGATTTTTCAACTTATCGATCCCCCTAACCCCCTTAAAAAGGGGGAAATACTCTCAAGTTTTTGCTTTGCCCCATGCCCAGCCTTTATTCCAGTTACTTAAAAGTGCTAAATTTATGTACGGCTTTGACTAAATCCTCTGGTGTTCCTATATCTAAATACGTTCCATCGGAAAAGACTTCTGCTTCCACGTGAAAACCTTTTTCAATAGCAGATTGAATAATATCGCCAATAGGTATTTCTGGTAGCTGTGACAAAAGGTTACTTTTCGCCTTAAGAGGTATAAGGTACTCGTGTAAAAATAACGTGAAAGCTGGTGTCCAAACTGCAATACCCCACATATAACGCAATTGCGATCGCTTGGGTTTTTCGACTATAAGATAAACTCTACCCATATCGTCAAAGTCAACCATTCCCGCTTTATGAGGTTGATGAGTTGGAAATAATCCTAAGACGACATCCGCACCGCTCATTTCCAAACGCGAGAGTATGCGTGTAAAAGCGTCTTCCGGTTGAAACAAAATATCAGGAAAGCCTAGAGCAATTATGGCGTCTTGAACAAACGGATACGCTTGATCCAAGGTAAAAGGGACTCCATATGGTAAACCCATTATCAAGTAACCCAAGTTCATGGAAAGTATCGTGCCATCACCAAAATATGCCGGAATATCCCACTTACCAGGGCGCAGTATAAAATATGCCTTGTCAATACTTGCTAGTTGCATTTTTTCTAGCAAGTATTGAGAAACGACTTTTGGTCGCCAATCCTGTTGGTTCCCAAAGTCTTGAAAGCCAATGGGATATAACTCTTTACTCACTGGTAAAGGAGAAATTCGCTTTGCTTGTCCACCCGCAGGCAATAGTCCGATAATTTGGCGCTTGTTCATAGGGCGATGGGCATCTCCATGATTATACTCTTGCATAATCTATAGCGATAATGCCTTGTCGTCCAGTGACAAAAAAATATCCCTCCCCGATAAATGCTTTTCCAAGCAGAAGTCCAAGGAAGGGTTATAAAATTTTACCCTATAACAGGCACTATTTAACAGAAACAGCATCGATATCAATGGTTTCTGCAGTGGAAGTAGAATTTTCTGGCGTACTAGCTGCTTGAACGCCATCTTTAACCTGACGGGCTTTAAAGCTTTCTATCAATATTTGGGATACCTCGGAAACCAGTAGGGTTAAAATCACTACATCATCCAGTTCTCCCAAAACCGGAATGAAGTCAGGAGCAATATCAAATGGGCTGACAACGTAAAGTATTGTTCCTAAAACAATCCACCAACGATACTTAGGATTACGTAGTGTGTTGCGATACCAGCTATAAATTGATTGAATGGAAAAGTTCATTTTTTTATCCTCCAGTTACCTTTAATTCTGGCAGGATATGCCCTAAACTTCCTGTGGGAATAACCGCCCTACTTGGTCTGGAATATGCTACATGGCATATGACTACTAATTACTGATGTTAACAACAAGTTATTGAATTTGTACATTAATCTCTAAAATAAAAGTGCTTTGGGATAGATACATTATCTTTGGATGGAGGAGGCGAAAACTGTGGATATCTTAGATTTGTTTAAAAAGGGCGGTCCGGCAATGTGGCCATTGCTTGCCCTATCGATTCTATCTTTAAGTGTCATTTTTGAGCGTTTGTGGTTCTGGTTGCGGATATTGAACCAAGAAAGACAAATCGTCGAGCGCGTATTGGATGCAGCCGAAACCGATTGGGGAACAGCACGTGAAATTGCCAAAAAGAGAATCGATCAGCCCATAGGGAGGTTTCTCTATGCTCCCTTGCGCTTCCTAAACAGCGATGCAGAAACTTTCCGACTGGCGTTAGAAGCAACAGCTGAAGATGAATTGGCTGGGATGCGACGGGGAGAAAAAATGTTGGAAGCCGTGATAGCCCTTGCACCCCTATTAGGATTATTAGGCACGGTTTTGGGGTTGATTCAATCTCTTGGTGATTTACGAATTGGGGATTTGGGTACTGAAGCGACTGCAAATGTACCTGCAGGTATCGGTCAAGCCCTTATTAGCACGGCATTTGGTTTGATTGTTGCTATCGCAACTTTAGTGTTTTATCGTCTCTTCCAAGGTCTTGTGGTCAATCAAGTCAAAGTTTTTCACAAAGCAGGTAATGATTTGGAGTTGCTGTACCGTCAGTCACCTCCTAACTACACAGAAACGACACCTGACACTTTGGCACTACCTCAAACTATCATTCGAGATTCTCAGGATAGCTTGAACTCCCCCCGAAAAAAAGGTAGAGGGTTTAGTGAAACTCCCGAACCACCACCACAGTCGGATCTACCTAGACCAAACGATAGCTGACAAAAAGCCCCAATAAGCACGAGATTTATAAAATGAAAATTAACTTACATAGCCCTGTAGAAGAAGCTCAAATTCAAATCCTTCCTCTCATTGATGTCATTTTTTGTATTTTGACGTTCTTTATTTTGGCGGCTTTACAATTTACTCGACAGCAGGCAATTAACATCGATTTGCCCAAAGCTAAAACAGGTACATCTGCTGCTAATGTCGTATCACAAGTGGGACGAGAAATATTACCTGTGACTATTGATGCTGTTGGTCAAACTTACGTGGAAAAACAGCCAATTAATCGGGAACAACTCAGGTCTACTTTAGAGGACTATATCAAAAAGAATCCTCAAGGTGTTTTCGTACTCAATGCCTCACGGTCTGCAACTTATAACGATGTGATCGAAATGTTGGATTTATTGCGATCTGTAGGAGGCGATCGCGTTTCTTTGGGAATTATTCCCAGTTCTTCAGGCCAATTTACAGACCCCTCTTTGCCCACTTCTCCCTCTTTTCCAAATAATCCCAATGCACCAGGAGGAGCACCTTTACCAAATACCATTCCCCCAGATCTGTTCAATCCTCCACCTGCACCCAATCAAATTTCTCCCGGACAAGGTAGTACTCCCGTGAATCCATCAGGAAATTCTCCTTCCTTACCTCAAGCACCTACAGGTGGAAAACCAAATTCTGCTCCTAACAGGTGAGATTAAACACAGTGCAGTATAATTCAGATCGGCTATTAAGAAACCGGGTTTCTTGAAGAAACCCGGTTTCTTATATTTGTTGGCAACGTTGTGCCACTAAACCTAAAAATATCCAGTATTACTTTAAAGAAAGATTTCTGATAACTTACAAGTTCTCCGTTTCGTGTCAGGCTTGATTAAGCAATAGATTGAATTCTTTGCAATGCGTTCGCTCTTTGGGCGGCTCTCCCTTTGGGAGCATCGCCATTTACATTTGCTGAGAGGTTTTGGCAATGAATATCGGGGCATTATTACTTGTTTGGTTGGTAACAGCCATTGGCTTATTTATAGTTAGCAAACTGCCGTTTGGAGTCGAAATCGACTCACCAGAAAAAGCTTTCATTTCCGCCGCCGTTTTGGGAATTGTGACAGCAGTTGTAAGACCGCTTTTACGCCTTGTATTTGCCATCCCCAACTTTCTGACTTTTAACTTGTTATCCAGCTTCTTCACATTTGTTATCACTGTGGTCAGTTTTGGGATTGCCGCTTGGTTAGTACAGGGTTTTCGCTTGCGTTACGGTGCTTGGAGCGCTATTTTAGGAGCTCTTACGCTCTCTATTCTTAGTAGCTTACTCTACCATTTGTTAGGAGGGTAGTTGTTAGTGGTTAGTTGTTAGTTGTTAGTTGTTAGTTGTTAGTTGTTAGTAGCTAAGAACCACCAACCACTAACCACTAACTACCAACCACTAACCACTAACTAGTACTAGACTGCTGACTTCTTTGTTCTCGTCTTTTACGATCTGCTGACAGCAAATCCGACATAACTGCTAGTGCTTGAGACACTTTATCTAAGTTGGAACGGTAAACTTCCAAATCTTTACTGAGTTTGTCATCAGATAAATGGAGTCCATCAGCAATTGTTTTCAGTGCTTCAGTGAGTTGCTTTTGGTCTTTTACAAGTTCTGGGTCTGACAATTCTAGTAAAGAAAAAACTCCAATCGCAAACAAGCGATTGTACTTAAAGTTTGGGTTTTTGGAAATTGCTTGCAGAGAGGACTGAAGATCGGCATCTCTATCCAAATGCGTTTGTTGACTTAACCACGCAATTAATTCGGAGGGTGGTAAGTTTTTCGCTACAGATTGTAATCTTTGAGCATCTTGTCTGTAACGCTGTGGATCTTCTTCTAATGCTCGAACAAGAGCGTTAAAAATCGACTCCTGATCCCGTTCTGGCTGGTAGCCTTGCATAAAACGCTCAAAGGCAGTAACGACGCCCAGGGCATAAATTGGCTCATAGCCAAAATCTACATTTACTGACAGTAAATGCATTTCCACCATTAACTCTTCCACAACCCGACGGTAGATAGTATTTATCGGGCGGGTATGAAGGTTATAGAAAGTTCGCTTAGTATCAGAGACAGTACGGACGTTATTCACAAAGCATAATTATAAGGGCGACGTATTTTTATTCTCTCGCTTTAAGGCAACTTTGCCAAGTTCGGGTTTTCTCTTTGTATCAAACTCGTCTAGAATTCTGGATCGATAGCTGCTTGCTTTTACACGCCATGATTCTCTCGCAACAACTACTGACCCTTGCTCGCTACCTTGTTGGTGAATTTGATAATCGAGAACAAGCTCTTGCAGATCCTGCTTGGTACGTTCATTTGCGTTTGTGGCATAGAAGAGTGCCTCTCTTTGAAGAAGATAGTGTGACCATCTTTGCTGAACAAGCCAATATTGTCCAACTGGATAAACCTTACCGTCAGCGAATTTTACGTCTTACCGAAGGACAAAATGCTCATGCACCCCTAAAAGCGCAATATTATATGCCTAAAAATCCCAGTGCTCTACTAGGTGCTGGGTGTAATCCCGATTTACTAAATACATTGACTCCTGACCAACTAGAATTGCTACCAAGCTGTGTACTTGATGTCAGCCAAGAGACTTTAGTCTCTGACAGCTATAAGTTTGCTGCCACTCCACCAATCAACACTCTTTGCAGTTTTACTTATGGTGGTAGTAATATACAAGTTTCTTTGGGCTTTGAATCTACTCAAGATAAATTTATGAGTTTCGACAAAGGTATTGACCCGATAACTGGAAAAGCAACTTGGGGTGCAATTTTAGGACCTTATCGCTATACTAAGCGAGAACAATATTAATTTTGGATTTTGGATTTTGGATTGTTGGATTAACCAATTTTGAATTTTAGATTTTGGATTTTGGATTGACCGATTTGAGATTTGGGATTGGAATCTAAGATCCAAAATTTAGCTAGCAATGCTGCGAGGTATGCCTTCTAAGGCTTCCTCTTCTGTTTCAAAGATTTCAAAAACAGTGTCCATCATAGTGACTTCAAACACGAGTTTGGCTTCTGGATGGACATTACAGATCCGAAAACTACCTTTGACTTTATCAGCATCGCGCATTCCTGCTACCAAGGATGTTAACCCGGAACTATCAATAAAATTCACCTGACCGAGATTAACTACCACATGGCGGCTGAGCTTGGAAATACATTCTTGCAACTTCAAGCGAAATTGCCAAGCTGTAGTGATATCGAGTCGTCCTGATGGCGTCAGAACGATCACTGTATTTCCATCCTGGGTTGTATAAGTTTGTTGATCGATATAAATCACTGAGTCTCCCCTTAGCACTCCTCAAACATCCTCTAATTACAAGTAAAGTGGACTATTTCTGGCTCTAGCGCTAGATGACAAAGCTACAGATATTGCTGTCATTATTTTTGCTAGGTGCTTACCTTTAGTAGTTTAACTCACTTAATTGGGAGTAGGGAGTGGGGATTGGGGGTTGGGGATTTTGGATTTTGGATTTTGGATTTTGGATTTTGGATTTTGGATTTTGGATTGGAGATTGGAGATTGGAGATTGGGGAGTGGCGATTGGGAATGAGTGATTCCCCCTGGCCACTGGTCACTGGTCACTGGTCACTGGTCACTGGTCACTGGTCAAGGTTTGCCCAATCTTGGGGTTTGAGGAAGGTTTCGTACAACTCGGCTTCATGAGAATTGGGTTCGGGTTGATAGCCGTATTCCCACCGCACTAAGGGTGGAAGTGACATCAGGATAGATTCGGTGCGTCCGTTGGTTTGCAGTCCGAAAATTGTGCCTCTGTCGTACACCAAATTGAATTCTACATACCTACCCCGGCGATAGAGTTGAAAATTTCGTTGGCGATCGCTATATTCCATCTTGTGTCGCCGATCCACAATTGGCATATAAGATGGTAGAAAAGCATTACCACAATCTTGTACAAAAGCAAACAGTTGTTCCCAACTGCGTGGAGCCAATTCTCCGATTCCCTTGCTGTAAACAGCCGCTGCACTATCTTGATGGGGTCCGTGATACAAAGCCCCTTGTCCATCTTGGTAATCAAAAAATAATCCGCCAACGCCCCGCGTCTCTTGACGGTGTTTTAAGTAGAAATATTCATCACACCAGCGCTTAAACACCGGATAATACTCTGGGCGATTGGCATCGCAAGCCTGCTTCAGTGTTTTGTGAAAATGAGATGCATCTTCAGCAAAAGGATAGTATGGTGTGAGATCTGCTCCACCTCCAAACCACCAAACCGGTCCTGCTTCAAAGTAGCGATAATTTAAATGGACTGTTGGCACATAAGGATTGCGGGGATGTAACACCATTGAGGTACCTGTGGCATAAAAACCATGCCCTGCCGCTTCTGGACGTTGAGTTATGATAGAAGGCGGCAATTGAGAACCCCAAACTTCCGAAAAATTGACACCACCTTGTTCAAATATTGCGCCCTCACGCATGACACGAGAGCGTCCGCCACCTCCTTCTGGGCGTTCCCAGGAGTCCTCATGAAATTGTCCCATGCCATCGAGTTCTGCCAACGTTTGAGAAATTTGGTCTTGCAACTGTTTCATGAACTGACTGACTCTGGTTTTAGCGTCAGTTGGCAGGGTTTGTGTGGGTTCTGCTAGCAAAGTTGGGATTTGGGCGTTGGTCAACATAAACTCTATACAAGTGTTTGGCATGACTACAGTTTAGTTATTTTCTCTCAAATGCGTGTTTGCTTGTATGTTTGTTTATTTTTCTCAACTTACTTTGTGGGTGCGTAAAGTTTAAGTATTGTTTCAACAATTCGGCAAACCCCTTTGTCTTTCATACTTCATCCTTCAGATGACTTGCTATGTATGGGGAAATTTTGAGAAAGTTGAATGCGAAGTTTAACGACAGAACAGATGTTCACTGTGTCAAAGTTACCAGTTGTAGCGTGCAGCGAGGAGGAGGAATAGGAAGATGCTAAGTTGTTTATCCAAATTCGTCCATCGCAAACGTCGTCTGTTTTGCGCTTCTCTGGTACGAACGTATCGGGAGATTAGTTCTGCTTCTGTAGATGAATTATGGCAAAAAGTCGTCGATATAGCAGATGTTTCCTGGCATCCACTGCTTAAAAGTACTAACGTACCCTATGGATTAGTTCCTAAACCAGGGTTAATTTATCAAGCAGTTACGCGCTTATCTCCCATTCCCATCCGGATTTTTGTTGAAAGTGTTAACCCCAGAGAATTATTGAGTATACGAGTGTTAGCCATTCCTGGAGTTGAGGAACGGCTTACTTACAAAGTTGAGTCCACAGTCTGTGGTACTTGTTTATCTTACTCTGTGACATTGCGTGGTTGGCTATCACCTCTAATTTGGTCATTTTCCCGTCCTTACGCAGATCGTGTCGCTAGAGCTTTAGTTGAGGCGGCTGAGGTTTCAGGGCAACGAAAATCTATCAAGGATAGTTGTTTTGGTTAGTGGTTAGTTGTTAGTGGTTAGTTGTTAGTGGTTAGTTATTATCAGTCACTAATCACTGTTCACTGGTCACTGCCTAGTGGTATAAAAATACTAACAACCAACAACCAACAACCAACCACTAATCACCAACTACTATCTACTCCCCAATAAAGTTAAGATTTCAATTGACTTCTCCATCGGTTTAAAACACGAGGGATTCTAAATGGATCTTCGTCCGTGCTCTGAAGAGACACTTCGTAACGTTGTACGAAATGAATTCTTGAGATCGCGGAACAAATCATACCGATGTGGCGTAGTCAAGCACGCCCTACCCACCTTGACTAGGACAAGTCCTAGCTGTGTGGCTACTTTAGCCATTATGTTGGCTGCACCGTTGCAGTCACCATTGATTAAAAAACCTTTCTTGGTTTTGTAAAGACCACGCTCAATTCTCTCACCTGATGCCTTCCATCCGTCGGGTTTTTCACCGTATTTAGGTAAGAAGTCATCATCAAGAAATGACGCTTTTGAAGTATATGCTTCCTCAGTAACAGTTAAAACAATTCCGTATTCAGGACAAAGTTGTTTAAGGCGTTCAATTAACCTACCTGTTGGAATGGGTACAAAATTTTGGTTTCCACATTTGTTCATGTTAGAACCATTCTTTTGTCCCTCATTCCAGCCAATAATCAGATTTCCAACACCATCAGCAAGGCATCGATTAATAATGAATCGGGCAGCTTTGTTAATGGCATCTCGCATCTGGTTGTTGCGTTGGCGTTGCACTCTATCAAGGTTAGAGTCCCAGTAAAAATCTGACTTACCCTGCTTGTATTTGGCAACAAGACGACAATAACCTTGATTCATTGATTTTAGTTTTTTACCATCAATGATTAAGCTTTTACCAAGAGTTGAAACACCTGTTAACCAATTAGTTCCACCATGGTCAAACGACCAAGCGCTATTGTAATCAAGGTTCGGATTAATCTCAATTGGCAGCTTACCGTCATCTATCACCCAATCTATCCACAAGATCCCATAATACGGACGAATTGTCACTTCCTTCACCCAATCCGAATCAATAAATTCTGGTAAGGGTAAAGCAATTTCACTGAGCAGATGTGGCTTAATTTCTCTACTAATTGACGGATAAAAACAACCATCTTTGTAGATTAATGCTTGATGTGGAAAAGTTACTGCCGCCAGTCCACCACTTTTTCTATATTTTGGCAAAGATGGTTTATCAACCTCTCCCTTGTAATATGCATTAACTAATCCGTTGTAACTAGTAATTGACTCTCCTACAGTTTTCAATGTTTGCTGTGCTGACTGAGCAGCAAGAGCTTTGTAGTGTGGATTGTCCTTAAGAACTTTATCCAGTTCAGGGTAAGTTGTAAAGCATTTATAAGTCTTCCAACCGTGGCGTAATTCATCCCCACGCCAATAAGTTGTCAACGCATTACCTGACTCTTCGAGCCTTGCATAATGAGTTTGACGAACATGGTAAATCGCACAGTTAATCAAACTGTTAGAGTGTTCGCATTGATTTAGCCAAAATGCTTCTTCAATGTCTGTAAATCTTGCTTTAACTGAAATTGTTCGGTACAGTTGACTCACCTCCTATTGCTTTGCTATCATGTTCTTAGCTTACACGTCATTGCTAAATATGTCAAGTAAAAAAGGTATAAAAGGGCAAAAAAATATACCAATACTTTATGACGAAGTGAAAGAACGTCACACAGTGGTTCTAACTCCAACAGCGTGGACAAAATTAAAGTCTATGGCTGATGCAAGAGGTATTAGTATTAGTGAAGTAATTGAGGACTGGGTAAGAGAGACATCGGACTAAAGTCCTCCCTTGTCGGACTTCATCCCCTCGTTAAAACTGAGGGGTTCTCGTCCTCCCGTATTATTTTGATAGATTACGAATAAGTTTTTGTAAAGAATTGTTCGGTATTAAGGCAAAAAAAACTATGTATGATGTGCTCGATTCTCATTCAGTTTTAGAAGTATTGCGCCCGGTACAAGATCCAGAACTCCGCAAAAGTCTGGTTGAACTGAATATGATTCGCAATATCAAAATTGATGGTGGTCAGGTGAGCTTTACTTTGGTACTGACAACTCCTGCATGTCCTTTACGTGAATTTATTGTTGAAGATTGTCAAAAAGCTGTTAAGCAGTTACCAGGCGTGACAAATGTTTCTGTAGAAGTGACAGCAGAAACACCTCAACAAAAAAGTTTACCGGACCGCAACGGGATTTCCGGTGTAAAAAATATTGTTGCGGTTTCTAGTGGTAAAGGTGGAGTCGGTAAAAGTACAGTTGCCGTTAACGTAGCAGTTGCGCTAGCACAAACAGGAGCAAAAGTTGGTTTGCTTGATGCCGATATCTACGGTCCTAACGATCCCACGATGCTAGGGCTTGCTGATGCTGAGATGGTTGTAAAGTCAACACCCAAAGGCGAAATTCTAGAACCTGCTTTCAATCATGGTGTCAAACTCGTCTCCATGGGATTTCTGATTGACCGAGATCAGCCTGTCATTTGGCGCGGACCGATGCTGAATGGAGTGATTCGCCAGTTTCTCTACCAAGTTCAGTGGGAAGAGTTAGACTATTTGATTGTGGATATGCCTCCCGGAACGGGGGATGCTCAGCTAACATTAGCACAGGCAGTTCCAATGGCAGGAGCAGTTATTGTCACTACCCCACAAACTGTGGCACTGTTGGATGCTCGCAAAGGTTTGCGGATGTTCCAGCAAATGAACGTGCCAATTTTGGGAATAGTAGAAAATATGAGCTACTTTATTCCACCAGATATGCCAGATAAACAGTATGACATTTTTGGTTCCGGAGGTGGTTCTAAAACCGCAAGTGAATTGGGCGTACCATTACTAGGATGCGTACCTATGGAAATTTCTACCAGAATTGGTGGCGATAGTGGTGTTCCCATCGTTGTTTCCGACCCAGACTCAGCTAGCGCTAAAGCTTTGAAAGCGATCGCACTTGCTATTGCAGGCAAAGTATCAGTTGCTGCTTTGACCTAGAATTCTCAAAATTTTGTCTGGTTGAAGCAACAGAAACACTGAATACCTATTTCAGATATTTAATGAATTTAAAAATCCCATTATGTTGTTAAAACGTTCGCTTCCCAGAGTTCGCTGGAAGTATTGGTTTAAACCTTGGCAGCAAGTAGATTTGTTGTTATTTATATTACCAGTCGCGCTTACCGTATTTGGCGGTGTCATGATCCGCAGTACAGAATTGAACCAGGGTCTTACGGACTGGTGGTGGCATTGGCTTATGGGTGGTATTGGTCTCATCCTAGCCATTTTCATTTCCAGATGCCGTTACGAGAACTTGATTCAGTGGCATTGGATAACATACGCCATAACGAACGCAAGCTTAATTGCGGTCATGTTGATTGGTCACAGTGCTAAAGGCGCACAAAGATGGATTAGCGTTGCAGGTTTTAACGTACAACCTTCAGAATTCGCCAAAATAGGTTTAATCATTACCTTGGCAGTGATGTTACACAAACGCACTGCTTCCAATTTAGATAATGTTACTAGAGCTTTGGGAATTACCGCAGTGCCTTGGGCATTGGTGTTTTTGCAGCCAGATTTGGCAACATCACTCGTATTTGGTGCGATCGTATTGGGGATGTTGTATTGGGCAAACGCTAACCCAGGTTGGTTAATACTGCTAGTTTCTCCTATTTTTGCAGCTATTTTCTTCGGCATACACTGGCCTTTCTCCATTGCGTTATTTGGTGACTTCACTTTGACCCCCTTGGGATTGCTGTGGTCATTTGCCATGGGATTGCTAGGCTTTTTAACTCTTCCTTGGCGTCGATACGGGCTTAACGGTATCGGTGCTTTATCCCTTAATCTTTTGGGTGGGGAATTGGGCGTATTCGCGTGGAATCACGTACTAAAAGAGTATCAAAAAGATAGATTAACAGTATTTGTCAACCCCGAACACGATCCTTTAGGCGCAGGATATCACCTCATCCAATCCCGTATTGCTATTGGTGCAGGCGAATGGTGGGGATGGGGTCTTTTTAAAGGTCCCATGACTCAGTTAAATTTCGTTCCCGAACAGCATACAGACTTTATTTTCTCGGCGGTAGGTGAGGAATTTGGTTTTATTGGCTGTTTGGTCATTCTATTTGCCTTTTGTTTGGTGTGTCAGCGCCTGCTACATATTGCCCAAACTTCTAAAGATAACTTTGGTTCGTTGCTAGCTATAGGCGTTTTATCCATGATTGTGTTCCAAATGGTTGTGAATATTGGCATGACTGTTGGTTTAGCACCAGTTGCGGGAATACCCCTCCCTTGGATGAGTTATGGACGTTCTGCCATGCTGAAAAACTTTATTGCTTTAGGACTTGTCGAGTCGGTAGCAAATTTCCGCCAACGACAAAAGTATTAAGTGACCAGTGACCAGTGACCAGTGACCAGTGACCAATGACCAAGAACTCGTAGTAAGCTAGAGATAGGAGCAAGCAAGGGTTAAAACGACAATGATTCTACCTGGAGCAACTATTCGTGTCAAGAATCCCGCAGATACTTACTATCGTTATGAAGGTCTCGTGCAACGGGTGAGCGATGGAAAAGTAGCGGTTCTATTTGAAGGTGGTAATTGGGATAAATTAGTTACATTCCGCCTCTCAGAGTTAGAACTCTTAGAAACAACAGCACGGAAAAAGAAATAGTTATTGGTCATTAGTCATTTGTCATTCGTCCTTTGTAAGAAAATAAGTGACTAATGACCAATGACCAATGACCAATGACTAATGACTAATGACTAATTATGCGCCTTCCCCTACCACAGTTTGATAGAAGCAATCGTCATCCTAACCATATTGCTGAGGTGATCGAAACTGCAACTTGCGAGTTTTTAGCCCAGTGTTTGGAACCAGAGGATTTAAGCTTTCCCTCAATGCCTCCTTTTGGTAGCTGGGTTCGTTCTCTGGATGAAGAGTCCGGGAATCAAATTTATGCAATTGTCTATCATGTGACAACTATGCCCATAGATTCGGTGCATCGGGCGATGGCTTTGGGTTTGTCACTACAGGACTTGAGGGAAGAGCAACCTCAAATTTTTGCTATGCTCAAAACCGAGTTTCGATCTGCAATTGTTGGGTTTGAACAACCTGGAAATGATACGTTTGTTAACGGTAGAATTTATCAATATCTACCGCCTCGTCCACCACAAATTCATCAAGCAGTTTACCGCTGTGAGCCAGAAACAATAATTAAATTCACAGAAGAACTAGATTTTTTACAGACATTGCTTTCTATCAGTGGTGCTCCAGTAGAATCTTTAACTGCAGCAGCTATTAGAGATGTCTATCAGCTACGCAAAGCCGACAGACAATGGCTTGTAAAAGCGGGACGTACTCTCAGTGTACTGCTTAAAGAAGATTACGATCGCCTGCGATTTATCTTAAGCCAAATCCACCCATAGGTAGTTAGTTCTAAGATAGTCGTTTGGGTAGTGTAAAGAAAATTTTTATTTTTTTCAGGGTAAATTTGCACTTTGTTAAGTTTTAATAATTAAGAGACCTTCAATCGAAGCCCCACTATCGCCATTTCTGCGTCCTACCTATGGAACTCATGTCACAAGTTCTTGCTTTGGAACCATCTGTCCAAGTTCTTAGCAAGGAACCTATTGTTCCCATTGCTATTCTGTTGGTAGTCATTTTAGTTGTACCAATCCTGTTTGAACGGCTGCGATTGCCAGGATTAGTAGGGTTGCTTCTTGCAGGGTTAGTCCTTGGATCGAATGGCTTCGATGTCTTGAGTAAAGATTCTGTCCTCGTAAATTTACTGTCGGACATTGGGTTAGTTTACCTAATGTTTGTGGCTGGGTTACAAGTAGATATACAACAATTTTGTCGTGTAAAAAATCGTTCGTTTGGATTTGGATTTTTTACATTTATAGTTCCTTTATTAGTAGGAACTGCTATAGGGCGGATTTTTAACTTTGACTGGAATGCTGCTATTTTGATTGGCTCTTTATTGGCTTCCCACACTCTGGTTGCATATCCCATGATTGCTCGCTTGGGTGTTGTCAATAATGAAGCTGTGGCTGTTACTATCGGAGCCACTATTCTGACTGATATTGGTGCTTTGGTTATATTGGCGATTAGCTTAGTCGTTCATAAATCTGAACAATTTAGCTACAATGCACTGGTTGGATTAATTAGTTCTTTAATTGTCTACTCAATTGTAGTTTTAGTAGGCTTTGATTGGGTAGGTAAAGAATTTTTTCGCCGTTCGGGAGACGAAGAAGGAAATCAATTTTTATTTGTGCTTCTTTCTGTATTTGTGACTTCCGTAGGAGCACAAATCATTGGAATAGACAAGATTTTTGGAGCTTTTTTAGCTGGTTTGGCTGTTAATGAAACAGTAGGAGAAGGGCCAGCTAAAGATAAAGTATTATTCGTTGGCAATGTATTTTTTATTCCTATCTTCTTTGTTAATCTCGGTTTGCTGATGGATTTACCTTCTTTGGCAACCACTTTTAAGACTTTATTATTAACGGTTCTAATTGTTGTTGGTTTAATTACAAGTAAATTTATCGCGGCTTTTTTAGCAAAGGTCACTTACCGCTACACTTGGCAGGAAGTGTTCGCAATGTGGTCACTGTCAATACCGCAAGTGGGTACGACTTTAGCAGCAGGGTTGGTTGGGTATCAAGCTAAATTGCTAAATATTCAAACTCTAAACAGTATTATTATTTTAATGCTGGTGACTTCAATATTGGGACCGTTGATAACGAGTCGAGCCGCTGTAGGGTTAACTTCTCCACCGTGTAAAGAGCACCAAGCCATAGCGCCTCCTTATCAAAAGCCAGAGGAACGGGACAACCAGTACACTATCATAGTCCCCGTGTATAATCCCCAAACACAGCAACATCTCATTGAGATGGCTGGATTGTTAGCACGACAGACAAATGGTAGAATTATTCCCCTAGCGATCGCAACTGCTTTTGCCCATATGGATTCACCTCAGTTGGAAGCCTCTGTTGAACGGAGTCAACGCTTGCTAGCAAAAGCAACAGCACTGAGTAAAGTTTTGGGTGTAGAAGCTCAGCCGTTGATGCGAATAGATGATGCGTTTGCTCAAGGAATTAGTCGGGCTTCTCGAGAACAAAAGGCAAGTTTGATTGTCATGGGTTGGGGTAAACGGACTGGGTTAAAAGCACGTTTATTTGGTAATGTGATAGATAACGTTCTGTGGTCTTCTCATTGCCCGGTAGCTGTAACTCGTTTGGTGGATTCACCGAGTAAAATTCAACGGATTTTGGTTCCATTAGAAAATTTGACGTCACCTTCATTGCAATCTGTACAATTTGCTCAAATTTTAGCAGAAGCCAATCAGGCACAAGTGACACTGCTAAATGTCTGCGAACGTCGTACCAGTTCAAATAAAATTGCTTGGCGGCGATCGCAACTCTCGCTCACTGTATCTAAACTTGGGACACCAAATCCACCAGAAATTCAGATTATAGCTCATGAGAATACTGCCCAAGCAATTTTGCAGGCAGCAAGATTATTTGATTTAGTCGTATTGCCTTTTATCCGCAATCGTACTAGCCCCGATAGGTTAGCAATTAGTGATGTCACGACTCAACTGGCAAATCAACTCACCTGTTCCATCGTGATGCTAGGAGAACCCCAACGCATTCAAACAGCAGTTGTACCTGCTGGTGTTCCGACAACCACAGCAGCCATGTCTGAAGGGATTGTATAATCAGTGACCAGCGATCAGTGATTAGCAATCAAAGCCTGATAATGGCGCGACTTTTCAGCTACTTTTTCTCTGAGAACAGCTTTCGCGTGCTTTACGCGAATTCCTACCCAGATCAAAGTGACAATTATCTGCGCTTGAACTTAAATTTCATCGTACCTTTGCCCCCTGCTTGACCACCAAATCCAAGCAGGCTGATTTTTCCTTCGCCGTTAATTTCTACAGATAACTCGACTTCATCTAGCTGCATTTTTGAACTCGGCTGTTCCGCTTCATCAAGCATTTCTCTCATTGCTTGCAAAAATCCCTTCATTTCCTGCTTGAGTTTATTTACTTCTACTCTGCGTCTAGTAATTACTATTTCATCTTTTTTTCTAGTAACAACTATTTCTTCATTAGTTTCAGTACTGAGTAGTCCTCCTGTATCTTCACTACTTCTTTCACCTGTAATAGTTGTAATTTCACGGCTAGTTTCAGTTTCAGATGTTTCTTCGGTAAGAATCCAGATTGTGTCTGGACTAGAAATTTCTTCTGACATATAATTAATAGTTTAAACTGCTCTTGATTTTACTGACTTTTTCATCAAAGCTTCCAGTTCCGCTATTCTTGCCTCCAACTCCTCTCCCCTTTGGCTTAGCAGTAAATTTTAAACACATCCCAGGTAGTGTGCCAAAGCACCAACTACTACCTTAGTCTTAAATGTACCAGTTTGCTCAATGTAAATTTTGATCTGCTCAAAAAGTACTGAGGAACCCTAATAACAATTTGAGGTCTTAACCATAATAGGTAACTTTTTGACTTTAATATTAGATATTACTACTGTATGACAGAGCATTACTACTAGCAGAATGTATGTAAACTTTTAATGGGGAAAGCGCTGGCAAATTAGAAAACAAAAGTTATGACTTTCAAATGCAAGCACAGAAATGGCTAGAAATTGGGCGATCGCTATTGGAATTAATCAATACAACAACCTTCAGCGGCTAAACTACGCCAAACTAGATGCTGAGGCAATGTGTGATTGGTTTCGAGAGGAAGCACGGTTTGACAGAGTGTTTTTGTTTACAGAGGACTCACAAGCAATTCCGGGTTCTGCACCCATTCCCACTTACCCTACCTACGGTAACTTGTGGCGATTCTTACGGGCAAACTTTGAAAGACCACTATTGGCAGCAGCTGATAACCTTTGGTTTTTCTTTGCCGGACACGGTTGTCGTGAAAGCGATCGCGACTATCTTATGCTTTTGGATAGCGATCCAGGAGATGTAGAACATACGGCAATTCCTGTTGATTTCGTTACCCAAAGACTACGTCGCAGTGGGGCAGATAATGTAGTGTTGTTTTTGGATGCCTGCCGAGATCAAGGAAGTAAGGGAGGAGAAGGTATTGGCAGAGAACATCAGGGAGTCGTTACCTTTTACTCTTGTGGTTCCGGTCAAAAATCTTATGAAATTGAGCACTTGCGGCACGGCTCATTCACTCAAGGGTTGTTAGAGGGGTTGAGGATAACCGGCGAAGGGAATTGCGCTACAGTCGAAAGGCTGGATCGATATTTACAGTCGAGAGTTCCAACAATCAACCAACAGCATCGCAAACCTCAACAAAATCCTTATGCTACAGCCGAACCTGCCGTAAAGCTACACCTAATTTTGTTACCCGATCAAGCCACTCTTCATGATATCGCCACGATGAAACTTGACGCTTATCAAGCAGAAGTTCAGGAAGATTGGGAATTAGCTAGACAGCTATGGATTCGAGTGAATGTGGCTGCTAGAGGTTCAGATATGCAGGCAATTGAGGCATTCTCCAGAATTGACCAGCGACAAAGACAGTCTCCAATTCCTGAACCTGTACGTTTGCCAAACGGAGGGAGGTCAGGTGGTTCTCAATCTGCACCTACCCAGGAAAATAAACTACAGGTTTTTCAGTTTGACGTAGTGACTGTTAATACTAGTGGTCGCGAAGTTAAGCGAGAAATAGGTCAAGCCAAATATTTTACTGAAGACCTAGGAAATGGTATCACCTTGGAAATGCTTGCTATCCCTGAAGGTCATTTTACTATGGGTGCTTCAACAGATGAGAAAGGTAGTAAGGACGATGAACGTCCTCAACATAAAGTCACTGTTCAACTCTTCTTTATAGGCAAATACCTTGTTAGCCAAGAACAGTACAAACAGGTGATGGATAACAATCCATCCGGCTTCAGGGGAGCAAAACATCCTGTAGAACGAGTGTCCTGGAAAAATGCAGTAGAATTTTGCAAAAGGCTGAGCCAAAAGACAGGACGCACTTATAGATTACCGAGTGAGGCAGAATGGGAATATGTTTGTAGGGCAGGAACGAAGACACCATTTCACTTTGGTCAGACAATTACGGATCAGTTTGCTAATTATGATGCAAAGAACACCTTTGCTAATGAAGCCAAAGGGGAGTATCGAGAACAAACCACGCCAGTAGGAAACTTTCAACCCAATGCTTTTGGCTTATACGATATGCATGGCAATGTATGGGAATGGTGTGGTGATGAGTGGCATGAAAACTACAAAGGTTCACCCACAGACGGAAGCGCGTGGATAGGGAATGAATACGATCATCAACCCCGAGTGCTGCGCGGTGGTTCGTGGAACAACCTTCCTGAAAACTGCCGTTCTGCCGACCGCCTTAGGAGCCTCCCAGACTGTAAGTACAATGACCTCGGTTTTCGGGTGGTGTGTGATGTTGCGCTGAAGACTCTTTAGCTCTTGGTACTTTACTTTTGCTGCCACACCACGATCGTGCCATCTCCGTAACTACTCACTAAAACTTGTCCATTTCCACTGAAATTAAGCGAAATAACCCTATTTAAGGGGTTTTTGGAGAGATAAATCTCGCTGCCAGTTTTCAGATCCCAAAGTTTGATAGCATATCCACTATACCCGGTGTTCTCAGTAAACGCCAGAGTTTGTCCGTTGGGGCTAAAAGCTAAGCAACTTCCCCAACCATTATGGTAACGATTAATAGTGCGTATTTGTTCTCCAGAACTAACTTGCCATAAAGTGATGTTTTCGATTCCTGCGATCGCTAAAATTTTGCCATCTGGGCTAAACAGTACTGGATCGGGATCTTCAGAGTCGGTATCGCCTTCAAGGTCTTCAGTATTGATAGTACGAATCAACCTGCCAGTTGCAATATTCCAGATTGCAAACTTAGACATACTATAGCGAGTAGCTACGAGGCGCTTGTCTGGACTGAAGATAATTTGGTTTGGGTATCCGTAGTCATCACTTAAGTTACCAGTCAGCGTACAAATAATTTGACCAGTACGAACTTGCAAAACTTTAATCTGCAACTTCCTAGATCTTTCAATAACTGCTAATAGATCCCCATATTGATTGACAGTTCTTGAACCCCAATTTGCTTGAACATTATACTGTATCGATTGAATTTCCCTACCTGTCGCAACTTCCCATATAACAATTTTTGATGGGGTAATATGAGGACCACAACTGTCATGAACACCAACTAAAAACTTGCCATCTTGACTAAAAGCAAGTTTTCCAATGATGACAACTCTTCTCCAAACTGCAAATCTATGAGATTCATATTTGAGGTAACGGAGGAAAGAGCCACTTTGTATGTTCCAGAGTTTAATCATGTCATTGGAGTCATCAATACTGGCAATCATCTTTCCGTCAGGACTAACAGCTATTTGGTCACGATCCACGAGACCAGAGGAGCAGACTCTACGATCTGATACTGGATGACCAGGAAACGTTTTAAGTTTTTTCCCACTTTTCACATCCCATAGGAGAATTCCACCATTATTGTCGCCAAGTCCACTTGCCAAAGTTTGCCTATCAGGACTAAACGCAAGGGTTTTGACAGGCTCATTGAAAGCATTATCGATAAAAGTCTGAATTTTTTTAGCTGTTAGTGGTTGTAACCATCCCTTTTTTATCTGCCATAGCGTTATTGTGCCAGTTGAGTCACCACTGGCTAAAAATTGATCGTCAGGGCTGAAAGCAAGGGATACAATTTTGTCTAAACCTGCGAAGTTTTTCCTTCTGAATCCTTGAAACCTGCAAATTTCTTTACCCGTAGCTGTCTCTGACAAAACAATAACTCTTCTCCAAGTATCGCCACAATTACTTGCTAAAATACGACCATCTGAGCTAAAAGCAAGGGTACCACGGTACTTAGTTTCTCCTGTTACACCTGGCAGTGGAATACTACAAAGCTCTGTCCCCGTTTCGACCTCCCATAACTTTATTGTCTCTTCGCCACGTCTGTTAGGACTAACATCACCATAATCCCAGAACCAGATCAAGCTAGCAAAGATTTTGCCATCCGGGCTAAACTGGTTGACATAAATATCCCTTACTTTGTTCTCAAGGAAGAAAGTATAAATTTCCGTTCCAGTTGATGTTTCCCAAAGCTTTATGATGCCGGCATCATGATCGGTTGAGACTGCTATTTGCAAATCTGGACTAACAGCAACATTGTGCCACTGGAAACGTTTAAAAGGTGACTTTAGTGCTTTTACGTTAACTACTTTGCCCAATGCCAAATCCCAAACAAAGCCCTTCCAGGTTAACGCTTTGCCGTTTGGGCTAAAAAATAAGGGTTGGTAATTCATAAAATCAAGCCCTTCGTTCCCCCCAGCAAGGTCTTGAAGGTCTACCCACTTAGCAGCATAAAGTTGTTTTCCACTCGCAACATCCCACAGTTTGACACTTTCAACCGATCTACCATAGTAGCTGGCTAATATTTTTCCATCAGGACTAAAGGCAATTTGATCTACATCGTGGGAAGTGGCGGGTAAATATTCCCAAGTTTGATCGCTATTTTCAGAACGAGGCGGCTCTGCATTTGAGACCATGAGTAGAACTTCTCCTCACTGCTGAGAGATACTAATATTCATTACTTTACTCCCTTGAGCTAAGAACTCAATTGTGGGTTCGCGCATTTATATGTACTCTCACCTGTTGAAATGGCTGAAACTCTTGCCTACGGGAAGTTTTACGTTATAGACGCTGTCTACAACGTAAATATTAAAGTATTTTTTAAGTAAGAAAGCCCTAGTAGTTACTTGCTGTACTTGTTCTGGAGTCAGAGTTTTAATGTTTTCTTTCCCAGATTTTAGTTTCAATCTAGCTTTTCGCGCTTTGTTTACTCTTACCAATCCCATGTAGAAATGGCTTATAAGTACGGTGGTCTTTTACGTATTTGTAAATCTGCAGTTCTACTACGTTTCCGAGACACATCTGATACTCATAAAAAACGTAGACTGCTGACAAAATCGTATTAACTGTTTTCTGAGAGCGCTTTGGTTGTTGAAGCGCGATCAACTCTACTGCACCAACAGGTCTTCTTAACCATGCTACAAATCTTTGTAAATCTCCAAATTTTACCTCAGTCCACTAAGCAACCTCGATCATCTAGAAACTCCCAATAGAGCTTCAGGTGATGGGTTGGATGGGTAGATAGTTGTTATCCAGTATCATCCAACTTTTAAAACCTGTCGAGGGTAAGATTGCCATTTCGACTTTCCGCCGTGTATTTTACATAGCTTCAATACTAATACTACATAAATACTACATAAAGTATGAAAGCGCAAGTACGCGCTTTACGTCGAATACATTAAATAATGGAAATTGCCAAGTACGTATAAATGTACGAAACCACACAATCACCTACGTATTAGATGTTGTAAGCGAAATATAACTTAATACCTATAGCCATGATTGTTCCGTAGGTTGGGTTGACGCAAGGAAACCTAACATCTTCAAAAAACACAACCTCAATAGGCAATACCTTGGTTGTAGGTGTGAGTTATATGGGTGGATCGCACTTGGAGTCAGCATTACACGGTTACCTAACCATCCAAACACCAAATAAAATGTGTATCCAGGTATCGCTATGGTGCTTCCATGTTGATTGAGGGAAGATTATGAGAATCATCTCTCTAAGTTCGTTTAAAGGAGGGTAACGAAAACCACTTCGCTATCTGCCTTGCTTCGCTGTTTTCTGAGGATGGCGCAACTCTGGTTATGGTGGGACTGTGCCGACAAAGGAAAATTGTACGCTAAGGAAAAATTAAAAACACAAAATTCCTGATTTGGTACGTTCTCACCATAATTGGTTACTAGAGCGCCCGTACAGTAATACCAAAAATCCGGTTTCTTTAAGTTGAGCCTACGAGATATCAAGCTTTGCAAGGGAGAGAAACCGGGTTTTTTGCCCCTTTTTTGACTACTGCACCAGCGCTCTAGATGATTGTTAAAAAACTTAATTTTCTTAAAGATTTCGTAAAGTCTCAGTTGAAAACTAACAACAGGCAGAGAATGTCTGTTATTTTTTTTATGATTTGTGAAGAATCGTGAGTACCAAGATTGCAAAGCAAAATCCAGGGGTAACTAGCTAAATCTATCCGTAAATCTCTAACAAAATATATTTATTCTGCTGTATTTTTGTTTAAAGCCTGGGTAATCTAAGTACAAGCGCAAGCGAAGAAAGCAAACATTTGTTAGTAACTGGGAAACTATGAGAATTTTGGTAACGGGCGGTGCTGGATTTATTGGCTCCCATCTCATCGATCGGCTAATAACCGATGGACATGAAGTCATTTGCTTAGACAATTTTTATACAGGACACAAACGCAACATTTTAAAGTGGCTGGATCACCCATATTTTGAGATGATCCGTCATGATATTACCGAGCCAATTAGATTGGAAGTCGATCAAATCTACCATCTGGCTTGTCCTGCTTCCCCAGTACATTACCAGTACAATCCCGTAAAAACAGTGAAAACTAACGTCATGGGTACGTTGAATATGCTGGGATTGGCTAAGCGCGTTAAAGCAAGATTTTTGTTAGCTTCAACGAGTGAAGTATACGGCGATCCAAACGTTCATCCCCAAAATGAAGAGTACTGGGGTAACGTGAATCCTATTGGAATTCGCTCTTGCTATGACGAAGGAAAGCGCATTGCTGAAACTCTGACTTTTGATTATTACAGACAAAGTAAAGTTGATGTCCGAGTGGCAAGAATATTTAACACCTACGGACCTCGAATGCTGGAAAACGACGGTCGGGTAGTTAGCAACTTTGTGGTTCAAGCGTTGCGGGGTACTCCTCTGACTGTTTATGGAGAGGGTTCGCAAACCCGCAGTTTTTGCTATGTATCCGACTTGGTAGACGGTCTAATGCGTCTGATGAATAACGAATACGTCGGTCCGGTAAATTTAGGAAATCCTGATGAGTATACAATTTTACAGTTAGCACAAGCAGTGCAAAACCTGGTTAATCCTGACGCAGAAATTCAGTTTGAGCCATTACCTTCAGACGATCCACGTCGTCGCCGCCCTGATATTACAAGAGCAAAAACTTGGTTAAATTGGGAACCTAGCGTTCCTTTGCAAGAGGGTTTAAAACTGACTATAGAAGATTTTCGCGAGCGGATCAAAAATGGTTAATAGCCAATAGTCAGAATACTCTTGGCTTTGGGAACTATAAACTATAGCTCTTTGCTCTTACTGAAAGTTTTTTCAAACAACCATCCCATAAAACGAGGAATAGAACGAATGCGTGTTTGTGTTATAGGTACTGGTTACGTTGGTTTGGTGACAGGTGCGTGCTTAGCTCACATTGGTCATGATGTTATTTGTGTAGACAATAACGAAGAAAAAGTTAAAATCATGAAGTCCGGGCAATCACCAATATTTGAGCCTGGACTATCAGAAATTATGCAATCTGCGATTAATGCAGAAAAAATTGAATTTACAACAGATTTGGCTGCGGGCGTTGCTCACGGGGAAATTCTGTTTATTGCAGTCGGAACACCACCTCTACCAACTGGTGAGAGCGATACTCGCTACGTTGAAGCTGTTGCTCGTGGTATTGGTGCTCACTTAGATGGTGGTTATAAGGTCATTGTTAACAAGTCCACAGTGCCTATTGGTTCTGGAGACTGGGTGCGGATGATTGTTTTGGATGGCATTGCCGAACGTCAAAAAACACTTGTGACTGCAGGTGGGGCTTCAGAATTAGAGAAATTACCTGAGATTACAGCTGAGTTTGATGTCGTTAGTAACCCAGAATTTCTACGGGAAGGTTCGGCAGTCTATGATACTTTTAATCCAGACCGTATTGTGTTGGGAGGCAACAGTGCTAGAGCGATCGCTTTGATGAAGCAACTCTATGCTCCCATTGTTGAGCGTAAGTTTGCTGAAAATCAATCTCTACCTCCAGTACCAGTATTGGCAACAGATTTGAGTTCGGCAGAAATGATTAAATATGCCGCTAACGCTTTCTTAGCAACCAAGATTAGTTTTATTAACGAAGTTGCTAACATTTGCGATCGCGTTGGTGCTGACGTGACTCAAGTGGCTAAGGGTATCGGTTTAGACTCCCGTATCGGTAACAAATTCTTGAATGCTGGTATTGGTTGGGGTGGTTCTTGTTTCCCCAAAGACGTTGCAGCGCTCATTCATACTGCTGATGACTACGGTTATGAAGCTCAGTTAATGAAAGCAGCTGTGAGCGTTAACGAACGTCAGCGTTTAATTGCAATTGAAAAACTGCAGCAAGCCCTGAAAATCCTCAAGGGTAAATCTGTTGGATTATTGGGTTTAACCTTTAAGCCGGATACAGATGATATGCGTGATGCGCCCGCCCTCAATATTATTGAGCAGTTGAACCGCTTGGGAGCAAAAGTTAAAGCATATGACCCCATTGTTTCCCAAACAGGTATGCGTCATGGTTTGACTGGCGTGTTGGTGGAAACTGATGCGGAAAGACTGGCTGATGGTTGTGATGCATTGGTGTTGGTTACTGAATGGGAACAATTCAAGAACTTAGATTACGCCAAAATGGCTCAACTGATGAGTCATCCAGTGATGATTGATGGTCGTAACTATCTCGATCCCGAAACAATGATTCGGGCTGGGTTCCAATATATTGGTGTTGGTCGGTAGATGCTTGGATTTTGGATTTTGGATTTTAGATTTTGGATTTTGGATTAGAGCCAAGATCTAGGTATAAACAAGTTCAAAATGGTTAACAAACTGATGTTCTAGCTTTAGTTTTACTTCACCCTAGCCCTCCCCTTTATAAGGGGCTACGGTGTACACACAAGTCGAGTTAGGAATCAAATGGACGGAAAAGAACGGAAAATGATTTTTTGAAATCCTTGATTTTCCGTTTAACCTCTATCATTAAGCTGGCACTATTGAGAATCAGCAGGCTGAACTCAAAACCTTACCTACTAAGGCTTTTATCTTACCAGGCAAGGATTTTAGGACTTCTGTGTACACCGTAGTTTATAAGGGGAGGGAATCGAAAATCCAAATTACTTCCTCATTTTACTATGGAGATTGACTCATCTTGGGCAATCTCTCGATCAATCTGCTCGCGATTTTGCTCATAATAATCCCAAGCCGCATCCAGATCGGCAGCAGTCAAGCCAGGATAGTTTGCCAATAATTCCTCGTCCGGCGCACCCTGTTGACGATATGCTACCAAAGTCAATACCGGAATTCGCGTATTCCGAATCCGCGCCTGCCCGGAGCAAACTCCCGGTGTAATCTGAATCGGATTTTGCAACATCTGCACATAGGTCAAAGCCTGGTCAACTAGCTCCTCTGGCAGGGCTACAATTGCTTCGAGCAGTTGAGTCCTTTTACTCATGACAACAACAAAATTTTTTTCCTTTATTTTATCCTAATACATATGAGCTATCACCTATATTTTGCAAAGAATCAGGCAATTGTCAATGATTCTTTAGAAAAAGCAACTATAATTTAGCTAGGAGGAAAACAATCATGCTGCAAACTATAGAAGGAATTTACAAAAACGGCAAAATTGAACTTACTGAAATACCACAAGGCATTAGTGAAAGCCGCGTTTTTGTAACTTTCTTAGAAACAAAACCAATCCATTGGTCGGAAATTATTATGCAGTATCAAGGTGTAGCAGAGACTATAATTTTTGAGTCCTATCGAGATGAACTGCTATCACCTAACGAAGTCGAATTTTAAGGATGAGTTATTTACTAGATACTTGCGTAATTAGTGATTTTATTAAGGGAGAAGAAAACACTCTTAAGCGATTAAAATCTACTTCTCCTGCTGATATTTTTATTTCATCCTTAACACTAATGGAAGTGAAATATGGATTAGCAATTAATCCCCAAAAGGCTCTTAAAATTCAATCGGCGATCGAAGCTTTCTTAAGTTCAATTACAATATTATCTTTTGCTGCGTCAGAAGCCGAACAAGCTGCTCAGATTAGAAGCATTCTGAAAACAGCAGGTACTCCTATCGGTGCATATGATGTACTGATTGCAGCAACAGCACTAACTCATAATCATATTCTGGTAACATCCAACGAGAGAGAATTTCAAAGAGTACCAAATTTGCAAATCGAGAATTGGCGTTCTTCTTAAGGATGTCCAAGAAATAAATTATCCATCTTGTGGGACGGAGAGCAGCGCCCGTTCTGTGTTGGTGACGGGCTAGAAGCCCGTACCACAAGAGAAAGTTGATTATTTTTTTATTTGGAAGTCCCTTAAATTATGCTCAAGCATGAGAAAGTGGAATTATGTAAAGTTTTGTAAAAACCCATGTCTTTTGCGTAAAACTCCATGCAGAGGGAAGATAGCAGAATAGATATTCCCTACTGGAGCAATCGGAGTGTTAGATGACGAAGGATTCTCAGATGAGACGATCAATCTCTTATATACTACAATGTACTACCAATTCCCACGCGTCCCCAGTTACGCGATCGCACTCACCTTCATTCCATTCTTATTCAAAGTTTTAATAACTACCTGCTGAGATTTTTTGTCTCTAGCTAGAGCGCCGGTCCAGTAGAAGTGCTTGACGTAAAACGCAAAATATGGGGGTTATTAAAATCGGCGATTTTGGCGTTATGTTTTAATGCGTTCGCGCAGCGTCTCCGACAGGAGAAGGAGAATCGCTAAAAACCGAACCCAAATATTTAGTCCAAAATCAGCGTTTTCCCATTACACTCATAATATCGTTTTTGTCAACGTATATTAGTGGACCGGCGCTCTAGGTAAGTGATGCCAAATCCCCCACATCCTAAATCTTTTTCGATGGTGTATTTAGCGTGATATAGCTGATGCCCCGGTTGCCAATAACCTTTCACCTCTGGCTGCTTTGGCACATTCATCTTAGACCCCCTCAGCAATTGGCTTCTAGTAGGATTACTGCTTGAGGAGGTCTTTTTTACGCAAGTGTTAAAACTGCTCTACTTGCCTAGTAGACCATAATCTTTAAAAGCCGAATCTTTATTTCTTGTTAAAGCTTTACAGAAAGAGGCTTTGAAGAAAAACACTCATCCGGGTTTTAGTAATTATGCCCTACTAGACTATCTGCTCTCACCAGATTGGCGCTCAATAAGGTAATACTTCTCCATCTTAAAACAACCTCTCACTAGAAACGCCTCTTTATGATTTCTCATAAATTATTTTGGTTTAGCGTTAATAGAAGAGTAAAGCCATATTCGTCATTTTCAGAGATTCACTATAGATATTGTTATATTTAAAAGCAATTAGAAAGGTAACATACGCTAGCGTTTGCTCGTTAAGTCTTGCAATTACAGCAGTTTTCACCTAAATGAACCACACCACTTGTAAGGGCGCAAGGCATTGCGCCTCTACGACTGTGGTCTATTTACCTGAAAATAGCTGTAAATTGCTACCTCCTTACATAGCGATAGCATATTTAGTATAAGGTCGGAGTTCAGGAGGATGGAAACCAATAACAATATCTTTTGTGGGAACTCCAGCAGCAATTAGATCGTTAGCAATACCGTCTTCAGTTCCATCTCGTTGAATCCAAACCTGGTGGTCGATAATGTCAATATGAATCAGACATCCATGAACTCTGGTATATTGAACAAACGATTTTGAAGCTTGCTCTGCAAGTACCTTCAAACAGTTTGGTTGCAAAGGGGTAAATCTAAGTTGTGACAAGAAATGAGACAAAACATTAAGTATTCAACCCAAGCTGGCTTCCAATATATAGGTGTCGGTCGGTAGATTTTGGATTAGAGCCAAAATTCAGTAGCCATCTCTCGTTCCCAGGCTCCGCCTGGTAATGCCATTTTCGAGGCGGAGCCTCTTTGTCCATTGGAACGAAGTGCCAGATCGTGTTCGCTTGAAAGTCCCTTCTTCTTATTTAATCTGTAAAGACATAGATTCCATATCAAAATATTGATTACTAAATTTATACGCCATTTTCTCTATTCCATATATTTTAAAGCCAAATGATAAATAAAGTTGTTTTGCTGATATATTATTTGTAACAACATCAAGTAATAATATTTCTATCTCATTAATAGCCTTTGCTCTTTCAATTAATTCATTCAGTAGTAATTTACCTATACCTTTTCCTCGATATTCTTGTTTAACAAACATACTACGAATATATGCTTTATGCCTTACTTTTATTCTTTCTTCTTGATGAAATGCGACTATTCCAATTAACTCTTTATCCTCAGAGCAGCCCAATATAAAGTTATTGTTATCTACTGATATTCTATCCCTAAATTTATCTATCGTCTTAATTGCTTCTTCATGATACATTGTGCCAAATGAATCTGGATTGTTATATAAAGCTTCTAATCTGATATTCCTATAATCTTCTGCATCATGTTTGGTTAATTTTCTAATTATCATTCGATTTTTTTACTCACTTTTCAGCATAATTTCTAATTGACAAAAGCAATGTTATTTTAACTTGTTACGAAGGCTCTCTGAGAGGGAGATTCGTAAGGATTCTTCTTATCCCGATTATGCCGCCGCCGACTTCTCCCAAATTACTGAATATCGCCAAAACAAGTGTTTTCTAACTTTCGCTCCCCTCATTGAGTGTGTGTAAATTTGCCGTGCTTGTGAAAGGGTAAAGTACTTGTCTGTGCGAAGATGCTCTCTCATCGCTGCTGCTGCTTCGGGTGATTGTTGAATATGCCTATTCAGAAGCATCTGAAATAGCCAGTTGAGGGGAACAGCGACAAAATCGCTCAACTTATCTAGCAGATTCGACTGTTCTAGTAAATCCAAAATCACCAACCTACCACTAGGTTTTAAGGCAGCTTTCAGATTAGGCAGCAAGCTTTCGACTGGCAAATGGTGAAGTGTGGCGATCGCCACAATAGCATCAAACTTTTCGGCTGGAAACTGGCACTTCAAAACATCAGCAACTTGAAAATCAATATTTGAAAACTGGCTTGAACGCTCCTTGGCAACCTCGATCATGTTTGGAGATAAGTCGATAGCAATAACTTGATCGGCACGGTTAGCCAGAAGACGTGAAAACTCACCTGTTCCACAACCGACATCAAGAACAGTTTGACAACGGTTTGGTAATTGTTTAAGTAGAAAACGGTGATAGTGATTGTTATGATCCCACCCCTGTTGATCGTGCAGAGCAATGCGATCAAAATCATTCCGAATTTTTTGAGTCAAGCTCTCATTCATACTGAAAAGTTCCGACCTATTTTTTTGAGTTAGCACTTAGCTAAATTTATGGGCATAACCCTGGCACGTCAAACAAAAATTTTAATTTGCGATCGCACGTAATATATACTACGTTCCACTCTAATAATAATTCCCATCCCTTTGAAATTTGTAATCGCCTATGAGCCAAACACTGTTAGTTTAGAACAAGTTGAGAGCAACATTCTTCCGTGAGGTACAAAAAGAAGTAATTAACCGCAGATGAACGCAGATGGACGCGGATAAATTTGTACTCAGTAGATTAGGAAATGCTATAGTATTATCAGCTTTTCATTTAACACTGAAGCAAGTCCAATTTTAGCAGGAGCAATTGAGCTTGTAAGTCCAGCTAATAAAGATTGATCGAGCCATCAGAAAGCATTCGTTGCAAAATGTCAAACTTACCTTCAACAAGGTGTTGGACTTGTAGCGATCGATGTGGTTACTACCAGAAATGCCAATTTACATGATGCATTGATAACTCAATTACGTCCGCTCTCTCCTCAAAATTCAAGTGATAGTACAATTTCTTCTCGTAACTCAACCTTGTATGCGGTTGCTTACAGAGTTGTGGAACGTTCTGAGGAATCAAGCTTGGATATTTGGTACGAAAGTTTTAATATTGGTGATTCGCTACCAACTTTACCGCTTTGGTTGCGTGGTGGGTTTTGCTTACCTATTGATTTAGATGCAACTTACGATCGCACTTGTCGCGAACAGCGAATTCTCTTTGACCGAGTGTAAAAACTCCTCCAAATGATTCGCGATCAACATTTCAATGACTATAACCAGTCAAGATTGCTAGGAGAAGCTTTATTTGATATTCTATTTGATGATATAATAGAGCAAAAGTTTTTAGTAACAGGCAATATTATATTAGTATGAAAACTGTATCTATGGAATTTCCAGACAGCGTTTTTTCTGCTCTCAGAAAAGATCCCAATGAATTTGCTCAACAAATGAGAATAGCTGCTGCTGTCAAATGGTATGAACTTGGAGAAATTTCTCAAGGAAAAGCAGCAGAAATTGCTGGTTTAAATAGAGCGGATTTTATAAATATTCTCCTTTTCTATAAGGTTTCTCCTTTTCAATATACTTCTCAAGAATTAGCTGAAGAAATTGCTTCTTTCGATGAATAAAGTTGTTATCAATACTTCTCCCTTAATTGTCTTATTTAAAAGTCAACTTGCCTACTTGCTACCACAAGTATTTACTGAAATCATTATTCCATCAGGGGTTTGGGATGAAATCGTTAAAATAGGAAAAACTGATATAGCATCACAACAATTACCGAATGCATCTTGGGCAAAGCAAATTCCTTCCCCCAGTATCTCATCTTTAATTCTAGCTTGGGGATTAGATCGCGGAGAATCTGAAGTTCTAAACTTTGCTCTAGAAAATCTCAGTTATAGGGCAATTATTGATGATGCTGCTGCCAGACGGGTAGCTAAAACCTTAAATATTCCATTTATGGGCACTCTAGGAATGCTTAATCCTAGCAAAGCAAAAAGGTTTAATTCCAGAGATTTCAGAACCCATTCAAGCCATACAAGATGCTGGTTTATGGCTATCTGATGATTTAATTCAGTTTCTTAAAAAACAAGCAGGAGAATAAAAATTGAAATATTAAAACTTTTTGTACTGGAATACCATTAGTTAATTCATGAAACAATCTGTTTTTTCTCTCTCATGACCCATTTCGCTCGCTCGCCTTAGCAATACTAGTCAAGGCAATTACATCCATACAACTGACTGGTACGCTATAAGCGATCGTGAATAATTTTTTGCTTGATTTTCGATATATCTTTGTATCATTCAGAGTTAGGGCGCGGGAAACCAGCCTACAGGACTGGACTCACCACTTGCTATCTCAAGCACGGAGATCTCCAAAATCTAAAATTACAACAATTCGCAAAAAAAGTCAAAGAAATAGATAGATGGCGATCGTGGCAATTCTTTGTTGGTAGTGAGAGAATACGTGTAGGTAAAAACCATAGGCTTGATGGTACATTATCAACATCATGGGCAATACTTTTGGGCATTTGTTTCGCGTAACGACTTTTGGTGAATCCCACGGAGGCGGTGTGGGAGTCGTTATAGATGGTTGTCCTCCACGACTGGAAATTTCTACAGAGGAAATTCAAGTAGAACTAGACAGGCGGCGTCCCGGACAAAGTAAGATTACAACTCCTCGCAAGGAAGCTGACTCTTGTGAAATTCTGTCTGGAGTGTTTGAGGGTAAAACTCTGGGAACGCCAATAGGAATTTTGGTGCGTAACAAAGATACCCGCTCTCAAGATTACGATGAGATGGCTGTTAAGTATCGCCCGTCTCACGCTGATGCAACTTATGATGCAAAATATGGCATCCGCAATTGGCAAGGTGGAGGTAGATCCTCAGCACGAGAAACGATTGGACGCGTCGCTGCAGGTGCGATCGCGAAAAAAATTCTGCGTCAAGTCGCTAACGTGGAAGTGATAGGTTACGTCAAGCGCATCAAAGATTTAGAAGGCGCGATCGACCCAAACACTGTTACCTTAGAACAAGTTGAGAGCAACATTGTTCGTTGTCCTGATGCTGAGTGTGCAGACCGGATGATTGAACTGATCGAGCAAACTGGTAGACAAGGAGATTCTATCGGTGGAGTTGTGGAATGCGTGGCGCGAAATGTCCCCAAAGGCTTGGGCGATCCAGTTTTTGATAAGTTGGAAGCCGAGCTTGCGAAAGCTGTGATGTCCCTTCCTGCTAGCAAAGGGTTTGAAATTGGTTCTGGTTTTGCAGGAACGTTGTTAACGGGTTTTGAGCATAACGACGAATTTTATATTGATGAAAGCGGTGAAATTCGCACCACCACAAACCGTTCTGGGGGAATTCAGGGAGGAATTTCCAACGGTGAGAATATTATTTTGCGTGTTGCTTTTAAGCCGACAGCAACTATTAGAAAAGAACAAAAAACGGTAACCAATGAAGGAGAAGAGACAGTTTTAGCAGGAAAAGGACGCCACGATCCGTGTGTGTTACCTCGTGCTGTACCTATGGTGGAAGCAATGGTGGCAATTGTGCTGTGCGATCGCCTATTGCAGCATTACGGACAGTGCAAAGTTTTGTAGTACAGGTGTCCCCCGTAGGTCCTAAGATCCCCGACTTCTTTGAGAAGTCGGGGATCTTACACACTCTACCATTTTGATACTAGTGGTGCTATAGTAGCATTAGTAACAAAAATATAAAGTATATTGTACTAGATATTAATATGGAAGAAGAATTTCAGAATCGGGTAAAACACTTTAAAAACTTGAAATCTAAATATAAAGCAACTGCATATCAAGATTCTGCGCCTTCTAGCTTACTGTATCTTATTCTACAAAAAATTGATATAGGAATTAAACTAACTCAAATTGAGTTGGATTGGTTAAAAGAGCATAAGCTTTTTGAAACTGTAGATAGTATTTTGAAAGAGGAGCAGCGTAAAGCAGAAGAAATCATAAAACTTGAAAATGAATTTTATCACCTCAAGTCTCAGTACAAAATTCCCAGCTACTGGAATAGTTTTAAGAATGATATTTCAAGCCCTCTATTTGCAATTCTGTGGAAACTAAACTCAGAAAATCATCTGAGCTATAAAGAGATTGAATGGTTAAAGGCAAATCAGCTTGTTGCTACAGTCATAATGATTGAGGAGATGGAACTGCAGGAGCAGTTTATTGCGTTAAAAGAGAAATACCACGCAACCAAACATTATGATTCATCTCCCTATAATCCATTACATACAATTCTTAAAAAACTAGACACAAAATCACGGCTAGAAGATTGTGAAGTTGAATGGTTGATTCATCATGAATTAGCTGAAACTCTAGCAATTTTTAAGCAACAAGAAGCAGAAAGAGAGGCTATATTTGACCAACTCAAGGAAAAGTACCAAGCAAATAAATATACAGATGTCTCTACAGCTAGTTTATTGTATCTGATTTTACAAAAAATTGATGCCAAAGAAAACCTGATTTACTCAGAAGTGAATTGGTTGGAGCAGCATGGGTTGACTGAAACAATAGCTATAGCTAATGAATTGGAAAAAAAACAAGAGTTTGCTATTTTAAAAACTAAGTATAAAGCAGATTGTATTGATGAGTTTTCACCCTCCAGCCACTTATATAAGGTTTTAAAATTAATTGATACAGACAATGCTTTACAAGAAGAAAATATTGAGTTTTTAAAAGAGCAGCGCCTTTACGAAACTATTGCCATTGCTAACGAAAAGTATGCTCGCAATCTAAAGTCTAGAGTTACATTAGGAGAGACTTTAAGTGATTCGGAAATTGATTGGTTGGTCAATAATAATCGCAGTGATATTATTAATTTTTATCAAAAACATCATTTTATACAATTGAAGAGAAAGTTTGGCATTTCAGACTCGAAGAATCAATTATCTTTGGAAATCTTTTATAAGATAATGTTGAAACTGGAGTCAAAAGAGCGTCTTGATGCAATATCGGTAGCACATCTTGTCGAGAGAGACCTTTTATCCAGTCGAGGAAAGATTGCGATCGCGTATTACAGGCTAGAAGCAGAATTTTATGAAAAAGAATTTCATCGCACTCAAAAACAATCATATATTCCAACTGCTGGCAATTACTGGCGTAAAGCAGGTGAACCACAAAGAGCCTTAAATCTACTAACAAACATACAATTAGAAAAAATTTCAGACAATCATCTCAAATCAGATATTCTAGTTGCTAAAGGTGCTGCTTTTAGGGATATTCTTGATTTAATCAATGCCGAATTTTCTGCTAAAAAAGCAATAGAGTATCATTCTGAAAATTATCAAGCTTACATTTTGTTGGGAATTATTTCTTATGATAGAAGTAATTATCTAAGTGGTGACTTGTTTTTTAAAGAAGCCATAGATCTAGGAGCTAAACCTGAAGAAATCGATGATGAAATTAAGCAAGTTTTGAAAACAATAGCAAGTGATAAGCACAGACAAAATACTGTTGAATACTTACTTAAGAAAGATTTAGAGCGTTATGCTTGGGCTAAATTTTATCACAAGAGAGCGAAGGACAAGGGTCTAAAATAAAAGAGTTGTCAGGAGGGTGCATTTCATGGATTCTATTATGATTTTAGGCTTGGTGGCTGCAACGATTACAACATTTTCCTTCTTTCCACAAATGGTGAAAACATGGCAAACCAAATCAGCAAAAGATGTTTCCTACATCATGCTGATTGCCTTCAACACGGGGGTATTCTTATGGGTGCTCTACGGCATTGCTCTCAAATCCTTACCAATTATTCTTGCTAACAGCGTGACTTTAGTTTTTAACCTGATAATTCTATGGCTTAAAATTAAATATAGATAAACCTGTTATTAACGAAACACCTGTGACATCTTCTGTATTTTCTACGGAACGCCTTTTGTTTGAAAGAGCGACTTCCAATCCGGACGCTATTCCTACTATATTTGCCTTTCCAAACGAGTACAGCGTGGGCATTACAAGCCTTGGATATCAAGTGGTATGGGCGAATCTGGCTATGCGTTCGGATGTACAGGTGAGCCGTTTATTCACTGATACTCGCGAACAACTTCCCAGAACTCCTGAATTAGTGGGTTTTTCAATGTCGTGGGAGTTGGATTATGTCAATATATTGAACTTGCTAGAATCTCTAGCAATTCCCATTAGAGGAAATTTTAGAGGCGATCGCGACCCTATTGTTTTTGGTGGTGGTCCCGTGCTAACAGCCAACCCCGAACCTTTCGCAAATTTCTTTGATGTCATCTTGCTAGGGGATGGTGAAAATTTACTCTCGAATTTTATTGAAGCATATAAAGAAGTTAGAAACGCAGATAGACAAACCCAACTTAAAGCCTTAGCACAAGTTCCCGGTATTTATGTTCCTAGCTTGTATGAGGTGGAGTATCATCCCTCAAATGGAACAATCAAATCTATTAAACCCACTTCTGCAGAAATTCCCAGTGTAGTACACAAACAAACGTACCGGGGAAATATCCTCTCAGCATCTACAGTAGTCACAGAAAAAGCAGCTTGGGAAAATATCTACATGGTAGAAGTGGTAAGAAGTTGTCCCGAAATGTGCCGTTTCTGTTTGGCAAGTTATCTCACACTCCCTTTTAGAACTGCTAATCTTGAAAGCTCATTAATTCCAGCAATTGAAAAAGGGTTATTAGTGACTAACCGTCTGGGATTGCTTGGAGCTTCAGTTACCCAGCATCCAGAGTTTGAGGCTTTGCTAGATTACATCAGTCAGCCAAAGTACGATGCCGTGCGTCTCAGTATTGCGTCGGTACGAACCAATACAGTTACAGTTCGGTTAGCACAAACTTTAGCAAAACGAGACACAAGATCGTTGACTATTGCTGTCGAAAGTGGTTCAGAAAAAGTGCGACGTATTGTAAATAAAAAGTTGCAAAATGACGAAATTGTGCAGGCAGCAATCAATGCTAAAGCGGGAGGATTATCTGGTTTAAAACTTTATGGGATGGTAGGAATTCCCGGTGAAGAACCAGAAGATTTGGATGCAACAGTCGCGATGATGCGGGAAATTAAAAAAGCTGCTCCGGGACTGCGCCTAACACTGGGATGTAGTACTTTTGTACCTAAAGCACACACACCATTTCAATGGCTTGGAGTCAATCCTCAAGCAGAAAAACGACTGCAGTTTCTACAAAAGCAATTTAAATCCCAAGGGATAGACTTTCGCCCTGAAAGCTACAACTGGTCAATTATTCAAACTTTATTGTCGAGAGGCGATCGCCGGCTGTCCGAGATGCTGGAACTCACGCGAACTTTTGGGTATTCTTTAGGTAGCTACAAGCGTGCTTTCAAACAACTGAAGGGAAAAATTCCCGACCTAGATTTTTACGTTCATGCCAACTGGTCAACAGAGCAAATACTCCCTTGGAATCACTTGCAAGGGCCACTGTCTCAGTCTACACTACTGAAACATCTGGGAGATGCCACTGGTTATCAAGATAATTAACCGCAGATGAACGCGGATGGACGCGGATAACTTGTACCTCTGTAGATGAGGAAACGTCATACCTAGTAGGTTGGGTTGAGGAACGAAACCCAACATTTACAGGACATTGTTGAGTTTCCCCAAGGGGAAAGCCCAACCCACAAAATTCTTATCCGAGTAGTATTGAATGCGGATGGACGCGGATAAATTTGTACTTTAATACTTAAATTAATCAACAACTACTCCCTTTCCGCCAGAAGATTACCTATTAAAAAACCGCCAAGACGCCAAGGACGCCAAGAAAATCGTAAAGTTGTTATGAAGCGAGATCGAAAATCTGTTGTGCAGTCAAGTTGAATTGGGGGAAGATTGGGGAAATAATACGAGTGCTTCCTGTAAAGGTCGTCATCTGATATTCTCCATCAACCAAATTACAAACAAAAATTGTGGGTTGCTTGGGGGAGCCAATGAACTTTCTTCCCCCTAGTGCTGCATAATCGAGAATCCAATATTCTTCGATACCCATTTCCTCATCATCTCGATATTTGTCGTAGTAATCGTCACGCCAATTCGTTGAAACAACCTCAACGATTAATTTGACCGAATCAGGATTTTGAATAATCGATTCACTTTCCCACCGGGGTTCTGCTCCAAGAACTTCTTTGTTCAATTTAATGATTTTAGATAGGAAGGTATTAGATTTTGCTAGATATAGCTCATGACTTAAGATAATTTTAGAAAGATACTACAGCCACCAAGTTAATGCAGACAACAGCTGAATACTATTGTGCCTTCTGTGGCGAACCGAACACAACTTTTGTAGACCTGAGTGCGGGTGGACAGCAATCTTACGTAGAAGATTGCCAAGTTTGCTGCCATCCGAATATTCTGTACGTGCGGATAGACGAAGATACTCTTGATGTAGATATAGATACAGAGTATGAAGAATAAGAGGAAGTCAGAGAAGTGGTAAAGTTTAATAAATAAGGATTCCTTTGTGCTATTCTCATCGACTTGGGGGAATAAGGAGTGTTGTAACGCACGTTGAAAAATACACATGGTCACACCAAAGCAAGTCATTAGTACTTGGGTAGATGCCCTGAACGCTCGCGATGCAGATGCCGCCGCCGCACTTTATCACGAGGACGCCGTGAACATTCAGGTTGCCATTGGGACTCCTCTTGAAGGAAAAAGCGCTATTCATGAGGATTTTGTCAACTTTTTTCGTTCAACGCCAGACACCTACACTCACATCGAAAACTTATTTGAGGATGGGGAGTGGGCGATTCTAGAGTGGTCTGGTGGTGGAACGTTTGTTGGGAATGGGAGCGAATCAAACACTATAGGGAAAAAGTACACTTTAAGAGGTTGTGGTTTCTTCCATGTCGTAGATGGAAAAATCCGCTTTCAACGTGGTTACTGGGACAAGCTTACTTGGTTTAGGCAAGTTGGACTAACAATTGATTGAAGCAATTAGGCAGATATGAAGCCAAGCTGAAAGAGCGATCAAAACAGACCTCAGTAGCATTAAAGTATATGAAATCACAATTAACCCGGAGATGAGTGGTTTGTAATGGTTGAGAGAAAGAAGCTTGGGAACCAATATCACTCAAGGCAGATACAACTGCTTTCTAGAACAGTTCTTTTCACAACTGCTTTGGCATTTGGTGAAAAAGCATTATGAAGACATGGGGGTAAGAGGCAGGTCTAAGGAGGTGATCGCTCTCCCACCTGACGCTAGTTGCATATACTGTAGTAGTTTGGCTTAGGCGATTAAGCTAGATGATCTAACCCCCCTTCCGCACCCCCTACTGTCACAATCGGTTTTTTCGGATTTTTACTAACTATAAAGGCTGTATTTTATACAAAAATGGGGAAATTGCGATGGCGATCGCTAACCCCAAATCCTCAAACGTTCAAAATTCGTAGTGTGACACTTTAGGGTGCGGAAGGTAGGATCTAATTGACAAAACCGCGCTAAGTTGAAATCCGCTGTTTATTCTAGTTTTCACCCAATTGAGCAAGCCCATGTAATGCCCAACCCGTAGCCCAGCAACTGGAAACGAATAGGCGGCTCCCGCGCAGTGTCTGCCGCTGCCTGCAATGCACAAGTAGCCTTCTAGGGGGCATGGGTAGAGCCGTTGTCGAGAATCAAATAAATATGGCGCACACCCCGACGAATGGCTTCCGGAATCAATACCTCCAGTAGAAATCCTTGAAAATCAAGGAACGTTTTTGCTAGACGACAACAACCATAAATCAGACCCTCAGCAACACTCAAAGCCGCAAAAAGATGTGTTGCTCCAATTCTTCCGTATCTTGCTGCAAAGTGAACTGGTTGTTTAACACCAGCAGCTTTGTTAGGATGTAAACCAACTCTAGCTTGGATAGAAGTCTTTTCATCCACACAAACTACCCAAAATCCAGCTTTAATTAAAAATTCTGCCTGAGCATACGATCAATTGCTACGTTAAGCGGCGAAAGCTGATGAAAACTCTTGAAATCCTAAAAAAGAACGTGAGTCAAGCTAAGTAGATTTTCTTAACACAAAAATTATTTATTAAGAATTTTTCTTAAAGAAAATATAAATTTCCAGGACATTACACTGTTCTGGATTTTTTTTATTTGATAATAATTAAAGATTTGCATCCGTTAAAACACTGAAGTCAGATACCACTTTCACAAAACTGTTGCGGATTTTACTGTTTCTAGTTGGAAAAATATGAAGTTATTTGAAAGTCAATTGAAATACGTAAGTATATTTAAGTTAGCAATAGTAGCGATCGCATCGTTACTATTGCCGATACTTGATGCCAAAGCGCAAGAAAATATGACAGAACAAGCAGAACTGACAAATAACTCAAATAATGTCCTATCTTTACCAGCCCATCAACAAGTTTGTCCGTCTTCCAGATTGCTACCAAAACGTAGTTTTGAAACAACCAAATATTTGGTATACATTTGTAGGGGAGAGAAAGCAGGTTCTCTTGGATACTACGTTCGGCTTTCCAAAACAGAGGGTGGTAAAACAACCATACCTGTGACTCAAGCAAATGGTGAAACTTATATTGCGATTAAAGAGGAGTTAGCACACGCCATAAATCCTTACGAGCTTATAGTTATCAAAAAGGGTCGTCTCATTCTTAAAGAAAGAGTCAGAAGTGCATTTAAGGGTGACGGTCAACCTTTAACAGTGACCAGTGACCAGTGACCAGTGACCAGTAGCCAGTTAATCCCCATACTTCAAAGTAGGGGATTTGAATACAGATGAACCACCCCACCGCATGGCGGATGGGGTTTCTAATTTACTGACCCGGTTCAGTGAGTCCTATAGTCGAACAACAAGACAAGCCTGCTGCCGTACCTTTACGTGATGGTAATTTTTTACCTATCCAAATATTGATTTTCTTGAGAATTTGACACACCCGAAAAGTAATTTTTGATGTATCAATTTTTGCCTTTCTCAAAATATTGGACGCACCATTGGCATCCGCGTTGATAATTGTGTTATTTCCTGTTTTGTATTCCCCGCGTTTTGTTCTTTTCCCAGAAGGCTTAAGATTCTTCTGTTCTTCGGTTTCTTGACCGTAAACGGGTAATTCATCACCATCAAAAAATGACATTTTTGATGTGTAGGATTCTTCAACAACTACGAATTCTATACCGTGTCTTTCACATAGATACTTGAGCGTGTCACGTAGTGCAGTAAAGGGAACCTGCACAAAATTTTGATTATTGACACGTCCGTTATCTATTTCATTCTTGATTCCTTGGTTCCAACCAAATACAATTTTACCTATCTTTGATTCTAGGCATTTGTTGATTATTGCGCGTGCTGACTTCTTAATAAAATCACGTACTTGGTTGTTTCTGGCTTGTGTTGCTCTAGCTAAACTGCCACTCCAGAAATTCTCATCTTTATCCTTTTTCAGCTTGGATACAGTCTTGTTATAAAACTGATTTATTGCCTTTAACGGTCGCCCATTTATGATAAATCCTTCTTGACCCGTATTCGGAATACAAGTAACAAAGTTGTTTAACCCGATGTCAATTCCTAAAACACTTGACTTATCTAATTCAGTAATAATTTCTTTTTCCTTTCTACATACCCAATGTAGATAAATCTCTCTATACTTTGATGTAATTACTAGCTCAACAAGGCGTTTGGGGTCAACGTCATCAGGAACCCTGAATTTCAATCTTTCATTTAAACTTGTTCCCATAACATCTTCTTTGTGATGCTTCTTGAACATAATGCCAGTAGAAACAGTAGCAAATATAATGCTATGCTCTTGTGATATATTGACTGATTGACTGGGATACGTCACTTCAAACATCTCACCTTTTTGACGATAACCTGGTAAGTTAGGTTTCTTTGTTCCCTCGCTAAAATGTTTATCCAAAAGCTGCTTGAATGATTTAAAATTCTCAGCTACCTTATGACACACAGACTGTGCTGCTTGAGAATGCAGCATTTTGTAATGGTAGTTTTCTTTGAAGTCGGTTTGTGAATCAATGGTTAGAGATGAAAAATTCAGAGTTTTGTGTACAAAAAATCCTTGCCTCAAATTGAAAGTCAAGGTGTTGTATAGACTGTTTGCGTGTAACAATATGTCAGATACTACAGCAGATCCAAGACTTGATAGTTTTAAATGCTGTACAACCGTCGAGATATACGTATCTTTATTTTTATCCTGATCTAGCGCTTTTTGCTCTTTACTTTTGAATGACATATTTTCTTGCCTCCTTGTCTTTTATTGTATATCATATAGATAGACAGTGCAAATAGGAAATAAAGAAAATGTCAAATAAACATATGCTGACTTTTCGAGTTACCGAGCAAGAAAAGAAAATTCTAAATACGTACTGTGACTTGACAGGTAGAACTCAGGTTGATGTGTTTCGCGAGTTTGTTCGTTCGTTAGAAGACAAATTACAAAAACTAGAGGTACTCACCCAGTAGGTTTTTGTGCGCTATCCATCCCCACCGCATGGCGGATGGGGAATTCCGCGAATATGTTAAACTGCTTCTATTAATTATCCTTATTCTTCAAAGCTTGTCGAGAAGCCCACTGTAGCAAGCTAGGAAATAATTTATTGAATCCTTGGGAAACATTTGCCGAACCTACCAAGACTTCAGATTTATGGTTGTGAACAGCATCCCAAATAGCATTGGCTACATCCTCAGGCTTCTCCACACTAGGAAATTTTAAGATATTTTCAAGTTGTTCTCGACGACTTTGAGCATCCTGTTCGTCGTTACCTCGAAAAACAGTTCTCTCCATTAAGCTACTTTTAATTAAATTTGGGTAAATACCACAAACGTGAATACCTTTAGGTTTTAATTCTGCGTGTAATGATTCCGTAAACCCCGTAACAGCAAATTTACTAGTACAGTATGGTACTACGTATGGTGTTGCAGCTTTGCCACCAATAGAGCTAAGATTCACGATATTTCCTTTTTTTCGTTGGAGAAAATGAGGCAAAAGGGCGTTAATTGTATGAATATATCCCCACAAATTCAAATCTATAATTTCGCGCCAATCACTCAGTGAAAAAGCTTCTACAGGTCCTTCTGCAAATCTACCTGCATTGTTTATCAATACATCAATATACCCAAAACGATCTAAAGCTTTTTCCACTAATGTATTGACTTGTGATGGATCTGTCACATCACAAGAAACTATTAGTGGTTTTTGGTGACCAAGGGTTTGTATTTCCTGCGCCACACTTTCTAAAAGCTCAATACGACGTGCAGTCAGCACAATATCGTATCCCTTGCGAGCAAACAGAAGCGCGGTTGCTTTTCCTATACCTTGAGAACTACCTGTAATAAGTACTGTGGGAGCCATATTCTCTGCTAATAAACTCTATTTACTGTCTATTAGTGTGAGCAACAAAATTTCAGAAACCTTCCGACTCACGTTAGATATTTCCGACTTCTCCTCTCTTCCCCTTGTCTCCTTGTTCCTAGGCGTCACTCTTAGTGCGACAATGGGTACGAGAAATTATACTTGCCTATTCTGGCAGCAAGTCCAAAGGAATATTGTCCATGTGGAAACGAATTGCATTCATTATGCTATTGGTGTTTAGTTTCAGTCTAAGTCATTCTGATGTCGCGATCGCATCTGGTCTCAAAAGCTATGTTGACACGACTGATGGCTATGAGTTTTTATATCCTAACGGCTGGGTGCAAGTTAAAGTCGCCAATGGACCTGACGTGGTTTTCCATGACATCATTGAAACAAGTGAAAATGTCTCCGTGGTTATTAGCCCTGTTTCAGAGGGTAAAACTCTAAAAGAACTGGGAACCCCAGGGGAAGTAGGTTACAAATTAGGGAAAAATGCCCTTGCGCCTGAAGGATCGGGGCGTGAAGCTGAATTAGTCAATGCTCAAGAACGAGAATATAACGGCAAAACTTACTATAAATTGGAGTATTTGGTTAAATTTCCCGGAAATCAACAACGTCACAATCTTTCCAATATTGCCGTCAGCCGGGGTAAACTTTTTACCTTCAACGCTTCCGTTCCTGAAAAACGTTGGCGCAGAGTCCAAAAATTCATAGAAGAAGCTGTAAATTCTTTTTCTGTATATTAATACTAGTACGGGCGCAAGGCCGCCGCACCCGTACAGTGGTTAGTAGAACAACCAACAACTAACCACTAACAACTAACAATTTTTTTATGAACACTCCACCTTTTATATTAGCTTCTGCGTCTCCTGCAAGACGCCGTCTTCTCCAGACAGTTGGAATTGAACCTATAGTTTGTCCCAGTGATTTTGATGAGTCTCAAGTTCAATTGGACGATCCTGCACAACTCGTGCAAACTTTAGCCCAAAAGAAGGCAGAAACTGTAGCTCCTCAGTTCAAATCAGCTTTAGTCATGGGTTGTGATTCTGTTTTATCTGTAGGGGGCGAAATTCATGGCAAACCTGCAGATGTAGAAGAAGCATGCCAACGCTGGCAAAATATGCAAAGCAGTTTTGGCGATCTTTACACCGGTCATGCTTTAATCGATCTCTCTCAAAATCTTAGTTTGGTGAAGTGCCAGGTTACAAGAGTTTACTTTGCACAACTCGACTCCAGCACTATTGATGCTTATGTTGCTACGGGAGAACCGCTCAAATGTGCTGGCGCATTTGCACTTGAAGGTTATGGTAGCTTATTTGTGGAAAAAATTGAAGGTTGCCACAGCAATGTTATCGGACTGAGTTTACCCCTGCTGCGGCAAATGATAGAGGAACTGGGGTATAAAATTACAGATTTTTGGAAAAGTTGTTAGTTGTTAGTTGTTAGTTGTTAGTTGAAAAACCACTAACCAATAACCACTAACTACTAACAATTAACTATTTACCATAATAAAAAGCAATTTCTTTCTCTTTCAAAGGGGCAAAACTCGCATCTTCTAGCATTTGATTAAGTTCGGCTTGGGGAATGTGTTTTGCTCCAATTCTCACAATGCGCGATCGCATTGTATTTGATACCCCACTGCGCTGTCTGTTTGCTTCTAGTTCCATGACCTTCTGATAAAGATCTAGTTTAGCAGGAGGAATGGGAGAACCATCGAAATCAATTCCTCGTGCGATCGCTTCATCAATTGCATCAGCACCTTTGGTCGTTTGATCGTTTTGGTTAATTTCAGTTGTCATCGCAAATCGGAGCACAGTTACTTCGTAAATTTTACCAAGTATTGTTGCCACCAATATACTAAAAATGAGCCGCTTTTGAGACAGTGTAGCTTTTTGTTGTCTACATTTTACGCATTTTCAAGGAAAATTCGCTTTCACTGAGGTTAATACTTTTTCTTATAATTAAGTATATTTTCGGATTTTTTCTCAAACGATTACTATACGCTTGTCACTTTTGGAGCTTTTGGTTTAATCTCAAACCAACGGTAAAGCAATAGGTTGCGCTATGTCAGACCCTCACACTCCTTATAAAAAAGACCGTACCTTAGAAAAAGCTCTAACCAACAAAATCATCAATGATTATTTTGATAACTCGGAAAGTTGGTTGCGAGCGATTCTGCGGATGTGTATTTTCTCCTTAGCTCACTTGGACGGACAACCAGTATTTGTCGTAGAATGTCCCAACCAAGCAGTGGCCAAGCGGCTGAGCCGCAAAATCTATCCTTTCAGAGGGATTGTATACTTTTTAACTGATAACTTTAACGCTGGCGATCGCTCCCTTTTCTGCTACCGGGATAGTTCTACAGGAGTTTGGCGTTGTTTTGATACTAGCACAAACTCTTGGAAAACTTTGGGTTATCCACAAACACCTGCTACTCCGACTGAGTAATGGTTAGTAGTTGGTTGTTAGTTGTTAGTTGTTGGTTGTGAGTAGAACCACTAACCACTAACCACTAACCACTAACTCTTTTGCTTAGTCACTAAACCCCCAACGAAAGCGCCTAAGATAGTCCCCGTCCACAGTCCAGTCGTGCTTCCTTGCCACATTGCGGTTGGAGTTGTCCAAGCACCACACACCTGTTTCCATCCCCAAGGTTGATTTTGGCACTTCTGATTGTGAAGGCTCAGGGTAATTTGCCCCCCTACATAACCGCCAAAAAACCCTGAGAGTAGAGCTAAAAAACTACAGACTAAGATTCTTTTCATTGATAGTTGTTAGTTGATAGTTGTTAGTTGTTATTCTACTAACCACTAACCACTAACCACTAACTACCAACATCAACCAGTATTTCTCATTCCAGCAGCAATCCCGTTGATTGTTAACAATGCTCCCCGCAATAACTCACCTTTGCTATAACGAGAGTGAATAACTCCAGAAGTCACGTTAGTTCTGGCTTGACGCAGGCGCTTGAGGAGCGATACTTGTATAAAGCCTAATGGTACAATCGTTCCGTTACGCAGTTGTACGGAACGTTGCAATGTAGGGTCTCCGTCTAGAAGTCGTTGATGTCCTGTAATTTGCAAAACAAAATCCCGTGTTAGGTAGTACTCGCTGGCAATTTGCTCAAAAACTTTTGCCAAACGGACTTTGTCTTCTGGTTCTGATAATTCGTCTACATAGTGTCGCGCCATTTGCAAGTCTACTTTTGCCAAAGTCATTTCTGCTTTAGAAATGACCATTTTAAAGAATGGCCATTTGATGTAAAAATACCGTAGTAATTTTAGATGTTCTTCTGGTTCCTCGTTTAAAAATTCTTGCAGGGCTGTACCCATACCATACCAAGAAGGTAGCAAAAATCGGGTTTGCGTCCAGCTAAATACCCAAGGAATTGCTCGCAGGCTACTTAAGTCTTTTTTACCAGAAGGACGGCGTGCGGGACGCGAACTAATTTGCAGTTGGCTGATCTCCTCAATGGGAGTCACTTGGTGGAAGAAGTCAATAAAATCAGGCTGCTCGTAAATTAGAGCGCGGTAGTGTGTACGCGATCGCGCTGCGAGTTCTTCCATAATCTCATTCCAGGGTTGAATATCATCAAACCCGGTTCGGAGCAAACTCGCTTGAATCACCGCAGTCGTAATTGTTTCCAAGTTATACAGTGCTAAGTCTCTTAAAGAATACTTAGAAGCTAAAACCTCTCCCTGTTCCGTGATTTTTATCCGTCCGTTGATACTGTTTCCGGGTTGAGCCAATATAGCCTCATATGCTGGACCACCGCCACGTCCCACGGAACCACCGCGTCCGTGGAAAATCCGTAAAGCTACACCATATGCTTCTGCTACTGTTTGTAGGGATTTTTGAGCTTTATGAATTTCCCAGTTACTGCTCAAGAAGCCAGAGTCTTTGTTGCTATCGGAATACCCCAGCATCACCTCTTGTAAGTTGGGAGTGAGTGGAGAGGGAGAGGGGGAGAGGGGGAGAGGGGGGGAAGGGGGGAGTTTCTCTTGATTCTCTGGTGTTGCGGCAAAGCCTCCCGCTAACAAAGCACGATAGAGGGGTAACGTAAACAGTTGTCGCATCACGCTAGTTGAACGACGCAAATCTTCCACCGTTTCAAACAGGGGAACGACTTGGATGGTTCCAATCGCAGTACCGGGATCGAACAGTCCCGCTTCTTTAGCAAGTAGCAACACTTCTAGTACGTCGCTCATTTCACGACACATACTGATGATATATGTTTGACAGATATCTTGACCAAATTCCTGTTGCAGCGATCGCACTACCCGTAAAGTTTGAATGACATCGTTCGTTTTTTCCGAAAATGGCAGTTCTGCTGGAATTAATGGGCGACGGGTTTGAAGTTCTGCTGTCAGCCAAGCCACTCTTTCTTCTTCAGATAACTCGTTGTAAGGAACTTTTAGAACTCCGAGGTATTCCAAAATTTCATTTAAAGTATCTGAGTGACGGGTGGATTCTTGACGAATATCTAGATGTGTTAAGTTAAAGCCAAAAATTTCTACCTGACAGATAAGATTTTCTAATTCTCTACAGCTTAAACCTGTTTCTGTCAAGTTCCGTTCTATGAGGCGCAGTTCTGCTAAAAATTCTTCTCCCGATCGATATACGGGGGAATTGTCGTTAGTTAATTTTTCGCCTTTGTTAAGCGCCAAATTGCGATCGCGTGTATTTTCTAACCGCTTTTGGACGTAGGACAATTTGAGTCTATAGGGTTCTTGGCGATAGCGCAAAGCCAGTTTATCGTAGACTTCGCTCAATTGAGATTGTTCGTACTCCAAGGACTCGAGCAAATCTGGCAACACATCACTCCAATGTAGCGATAAACTGAGCAAGTTAATCAGCTGCTTGATGGATTTGATATACCTTTCCAGAACGATATTGCGCTGGTAACAAGCTGTCTGCCAAGTGATTTCCGGCGTAACTGATGGATTTCCATCGCGATCGCCACCCACCCAAGAGCCAAAGCGGCAAAAGTTTCTGGTTGGTGGTTCTAACCATGGAAAAGTAGTAGCCAAAGCGTATTTGAAACGTTTGTACAGGTGCGGAATCGCATCAAAGATAACTTCTTGGAAGTAATGCAAGGCATAGTCAACTTCATCTAACACCGAAGGTTTAAACTGATGAAGTTCGTCGGTACGCCACCACAAGCGAATTTCCTCAAGCAATTGGGATTGCAATTCCTCAACTTCCCAAGAATATGCGCCTCCCTTTAGGTATGCTTTCGGCACGTCTTCTACAAACGAATTTGAAACCGAGGGACTCCCTGCAACACACTGCTCGTTAAAAGAGCGCTTTTCCACGGCATCTAGTTGTTGTAAAAGCTGTACAACTCGGCGCTGTTTGTCGCGAATTGTATAACGAACTATTTCTGTTGGGTGAGCCGTAAACACTAACTGCACGTCTAACTGTGCTATTAAACGTTGAATTTGCTGTGGCGGTACATTTAGCTTAAATAGCTGGGGAAACAAACGTGTAAAAGTGCCTTTCTGTTTTCCTTGTGAAGTTGCCTGCCAGCTTTTTGTAAGGAGATCTGCGCCCAAGCCGCTATTGAGTGGTGCTTCAGCTTCTTCTTGATTTGAGGAATAAATAAAATTTGGTAGAGGTTCCTGCATTTTTGCTTCTGTATCTACCTCATAGCGGCTTAGTTGCTGTCTTTGTTCGTAATCCTGCTCTATGATATTAATCAGCTGAAAATACAATGCAAAGGCACGTGCTGCTCGAATTGCTTCATTAATATTGAGTTGTTCGATTAACTTAGATACAGAGGAGGCTTGGTTATCTATTGCTTGTCCTTCTGGCGAACATAAATCTCGCAGTTGCCGTAATAAGTCCACCATCTTTTGACCGCATTCTTGTCGGAGAACGGACTCCCACAACTCCTCTACAATTTGGAGGCGATGGCGTAGAAACACTTCGGAGGCGGGGTAGATATTCACATCCTGAGATGAAGACGAGTATAAAAGAAAACTCATACCTTTAGTTGGTTAAGGATAAATAATATTTATCGAATTTGGAGATTTCTAGTCATGGAGTTTGCCACATAATTTTTAACTACATTGGTATATGTTTTAACTTTTGTTGATTTCGTTTTGGTCTGGGAAGTTGAGAATAGGAAGGCGATCGCCTCGAAACAATTCTTCACTAGCTTCACCGAGCGCATACAGGGTTTCTACGGTGGTTTTTGAAGCTAGTAACAGCAGTAGTATAGACGCTGTACCAACTTGTAAGAGGGCATACTGAGGAATGGTAATGAAGAATAAGTCTAATCCAGTGTCAGAAGAAGCTTTGGAGGTTATGGGTGGCATTGGTATTTTTTCCTGTAAAAAGAAGAAAAGCCATGAAACGAAACAATCAATATGAAGAAGGCAGCTATTTTAGAGGCAGAAAGCAGAAGGATGATTGGATAAGGAGACCTCAAAGACCTCGTTTTTTTTCAGAAATGGAATTTTTCCCTTCTGCCCTCTGCCTTGACCTGACAAGACTATCTTTGCCGATTTTGTGAGAAAAGAAGATAACAGAAGTGTTAAAAAAAGTTACATATTGTGCTTCTATGGTTCTAGTTTACAAGGGATTAGCAATTCAAAATTGGGAATTAGGTATTAAATCAGTGACCAGTTTGTCAGAAATCGGCGACCAAAATGGTCTCAAAACACACGGTTTCTCTGCTCCCGGAGGTTTTTAGATGAAAAAACTCTTACCAGTTAGCCAGCAATCCTTATTGCAATGGGTCAGCCAAGCAACAGGGATTAGCACTTTCGGGGTAAAAATCCGATTGCAAGGTAACGACCTGCACATTCTTTGTGAAGGTCCAGAATGTCCTCAAAAGTGGCAAACTTTGTCTGACTTGCTGAAAGCACTACAGCAAACAGATGTGGATGTGCTAACAAGTGCAGAGCAACCTGCTATTTACCAAGTTCTTGTCTACGGGCGCAGAAAAGGGGAAAAGAAACCTGAATGGTGTCACAGAGTGCATCTCAATCAATTAGATCGGCACCTCGAACAGGTGCATCAATCGCTCTTACAAGATGCTGAGAAATCTGGCATTAAAAAACCAGCAGCAGTGAATGCAGGCGGGGCGCTGATTGTATCTAACGAGAGTTTAGCACGCCAAGGACAGCCAGATGCCATTGCGCGTTACCTCAGCGAAACCATGAGTGCTTTTGGTGTGTCCGTAGAGGTTAAGGTGATTCAGCAGAAGGCAACAGGACAAACCGAGCAGAAAGAAAGTCGCCTGTGGGTATTCTGTGAGTCGAGTTACAGCCCCGATCCATCTTTAATTGGCGAACCAATAGCCCAAAAATTAAGGCATCTAAAGCTTTCTGGCTACAAAGATGCTGTGATTGCCTCGCGAGTTAGCGGTGAACCTGCCCTAGATTGGCTGTTGCGGGTAGATTTAACACCGTCAGAGGTGATGCTTCGAGAATGGGCGCGTTGGGGGGATATACAGGCAATTTCAATGTTGCTGAATGAGGCTTTGGCAGAGGTGAAAGTTGCTGTAAAAGCCACTTTAAAAGAAACAACGTTACACATATTTTGCACCCCAGCTTTCGACCCATTAGGCACCGCTGTCATCCCAGAACAAGCATTGTGCTTAGAGAAAATCAAATTTCTTTTACACGACATTGCCCCTCAAGGTATTGTGGCTGCTGCTATATACGGACGAAAAACAGCCAAAGATAACAAACCAGCTTGGGTAGATTGGTCTACTTTACCTGCAACTGAGAATTCAAACTTTGCTGCATCAGCTTTAGAGTTAGCAACTGCTGGAGATGAACCTGCGCTTGTCTTTTTACTTGAGCGTCTGCTTAATCCTGACTTAGATTTGCGTCTTAAAACAGGTGGTCTTCGCGTACTCCCGCGACGCAAAGAAGATTTGTTACACGTTATGTGCGACGCACCCGTTTGTCCTGCACGCAAACAAGTAGCAAGTAAGATTGCCCAGTTTGTACATCAGTTAAAAATTCCTGGTGTTGTAGGAATACGGATTTACGGTCGGCGGGCTGGTAATAAGGAGCCTTTCTGGAACTACGGTGTTGATTTTGAGGAACGTCAGCGCTTAGTACCGGAAGCAACTCCAGAATTTGCTGCTACTTCTGCATATGTTGGCGAACTGCTTCCGGCTACAGATCGCGAACCAGTTCTGCGCCCGGATTTAACATTAGAGGAAGTTCAAACTTTTGTTGCAGAAGTCGCACGGGATTGGAGTACTTCTGTTAGACAGTTCCTTATTGGAACGCAGTTATTTGCTGACAAAGATCAGTTCCAAGAAGAATCAGCCGATTCACAAGGAATCCGAGTTGCTTTGGTTTGGGGCGTGCTTGGCTTAATTCTCACATTACAATCTGATTGGGTTTTAGGTCGAATCATTGCTCGCAACACACCACCAACCCCCTCAGTTGCAGGTGTCGCACCCGCTAACTCTAGGATTTCTAAAAACAATGGTAACGAGCAGGGTGAAAGTGCAATCTTTTTTGCAAACACGTCTAAAGAAAAGCCTTCGCGTAGAAATGAAGGTTTTAATTCGTCGGGATTCATCCAACCAAGCGACGATGACCGAGACAACAGTATAGAAACTGCTCCCCTGAAGCAAAGAGCAAATGCAACTGCTATTCTTTTGGCAGCACGTTCGCAAATGCCAAGTTTTAATGCCCGTCAGTTAGATGAACAACTCGTACTTTACAAACATCGTCTGCAAAAAAAAGGTAGCCCACCTGATGTGCTGATTATTGGTTCTTCCCGTGCTCTTAGGGGAATAGATCCAGAAGCTCTTTCTCAAGCTTTAAAAAAGGAAGGTTTCTCAGGTGTTGACGTATTCAACTTTGGTATTAATGGTGCTACAGCACAAGTTGTTGATTTTATCCTTCGTCAAGTTCTTGAGCGATCGCAACTGCCAAAGCTTATTCTTTGGGCTGATGGTTCCCGTGCTTTTAACAGTGGTCGGGAAGATATGACTTTTAAGACAATTGCAGCATCTCCTGGTTATCGGCTAGTATTAGAAAAAGCACATTTAAAAAATCATGGTAGTGAAATTACTGATAAGCAGCCAAGAGAAACAACAAACATAGCTAAAAAAGAAAGTAGTATTGGCTACAAAGCTGTTGATGAGTGGCTCAATCAAGGAATAGGCAATTTATCCGCTAGCTACCAACAACGAGATCGACTCAAACAACTCTTAAACCAACAACTAAAATCTCTACCAGGATTAAACATTAGCTCGGTATCAACTAGCACAAAATTAAAGAAAACAGACGACCCAGAGGAGAATTTACAGCAAGCAGTTGATTTTGATGGATTTTTACCTTTGTCCATCCGCTTTCAGCCTAGCAAATACTACAGCAAACACCCAAAAGTTCTTGGTAGTTATGACAACGACTACAAATCTTTCAGCTTTAAAGGAGAACAAGAGACAGCTTTGCGATCGATACTCGAATTCACTGAGGCTCATAAAATTTCTCTAGTCTTTGTGAATATGCCTTTGACTACTGAGTATCTGGATTCCATGCGATCGAAACATGAGAAAGAGTTTCAGAACTATATGTTGAGCTTAGCCGGACACCCAAACTTCACCTACCGGGATTTGAGTCAACTTTGGCCTAAAGCCAATAATTTCTTTTCTGACCCCAGCCATCTCAATCGTTATGGCGCATATGAAGTCTCTAAAAAGTTAGCCAAAGACGCAATGATTCCTTGGCCAACTCAGTGACCGGTGACCAGTGACCAGTGACCAGTGACCAATAACAACTAACAACTAACAACTAACAACTAACAACTAACAACTAACAACTAACCAAAAAATGAATTTAATATCAATTTTATACGGGTTATTTTTACTCAGTGTGCTGGGAATCTACTGGTCTGTAGGACAACAAAAGTTACGACTGTGGACTTTACTAATTGCTAGTGTTGTTTTTTATGCTTCTTTAGGCGAAGGTAATCCCAGCACAACCGTGTTGTCTACACAAGTGCAGTATATTCCTTTATTATTTGCATTAATTTATATTAACTTTCGTTTGGGACGAGAAATTGGTGAAAATACTTCTCCCGGACAACATAATTTGGATTGGCAAGTCTCTAATGAAGATTGGCGTTTTGCTCAAGTTGATTGGAACCGTCGTCGTTTAAATCTTTTGTGGTTGGGTGTAGTTTTAAATGTTTTGCTACTATTTAGTTTTAAGTATTTACAACCTAGCTTAAATTTCTTATTTCAGAATTCCGCAAATACAAATTCTAATGCTGACTCTTTTAAATTAATTGCTCCTTTAGGAATTTCTTTTTTCACCTTTGAATGTATTTCCTATTTAGTTGATGTCTATCGTGGTGCGCCGGCTACTAAAGATTTTCTAAAATTTACAGTCTATAAGTTTTTCTTTGCCAAACTCATTTCTGGCCCAATTACTCGTTTTCATACCTTAGGCAACCAACTTCAAAATCTTCGCTTTCCAAGTCCGGATTTAGTTGCAGAAGGATTATGGCTCATTGCTAGAGGTGCTGCGAAAAAACGGATTTTAGCAGACCACTTGGGAATTTTTGTTGATGTCTGTTTTGGTAATTTACAACGGGCGGGTAGTTTAGATTTATGGTTAGCTACATTTGCTTATGGCTTGCAATTGTACTTAGATTTCAGTGGCTATGTTGATATCGCCCGTGGTAGTGCTATGCTGTTCGGCTTGGTTTTACCAGAAAATTTTAAATCTCCTTATTTCAGTACTAGCATTGCTGATTTTTGGCGGCGCTGGCACATGACTTTGGGCGACTGGTTGAGAAATTACCTCTACTTCCCTTTGGGAGGTTCCCGTCAGGGTTTAGATCGGACTTGCATGAATTTACTTATTGTGATGTTAATTGCAGGTGTCTGGCATGGAGCAGCATTGGGTTTTGTTGTTTGGGGTTTATTTCACGGGTTAGCTTTGGTTGTTCACCGTCTAACTGATGCAATTAGCGATCGCCATGAGAATTTGGAAAACTTTTGGCACAAGCCACTGGGTACATTTTTGGCTTGGCTGCTCACACAACTGATGGTTTTCACATCATGGATTTGGTTCCGCTTGCCGAATTTAAATGACTCTTCTTTTGTCTTTCAGCATCTTTTCGGTTACCCATCTGATGTCCAATTTGCTGAAAAGGTATACGTGGAGGTTCTCAACATCAGTCAGTTTCAACTTATGGTTCTGTTAGCTGTTGTAGCTACCGTTATGGCGATCGCCTACGCTTTCAAGCAGACTTTGAAGTTACAATTCAACTGGCCCATCAAGCTTGTATTTGTACCTTTATGCCTGTACGGCGTTTGGCTACTTGCCCCAGATGGAAGTTTACCGTACATCTACTTTGATTTTTAACAATTTTGAGAGCGCTACAGTTCAGTTAAGCAGTTATTTAGAAACCCGGTATCTTGAAGATACCGGGTTTGGTGCTCCCCTCGCGACCCTTAAGTGAACCCTATTGACGTACATCTTACAAATCAAAATCAAGTTTAATCTATAAGTAAAACTAATTATATATATAAATAAATTAAATAACATTTAATAGTTAAAATTCAGTAAACTCATGTACAGTCAAAATAACACGGGAAAAAAGTAATTACCCTGTGTTGCACTTAGTTAAGAAACTTAAGCACTCATAACAAAATTATGACCACAACTGTACAGCGCCGCGAAAGCGGAAACGTATGGGAGCGGTTTTGTAACTGGATCACCTCTACCGAAAACCGCCTTTATGTAGGCTGGTTCGGCGTGTTGATGATTCCTACACTCCTCTCCGCAACCATTTGCTTTATCATTGCCTTCATCGCTGCTCCTCCTGTAGACATTGATGGTATCCGCGAACCTGTTGCAGGTTCTTTGATCTACGGAAACAATATCATCTCTGGTGCAGTTGTTCCAAGCTCTAACGCAATTGGTCTTCACTTCTACCCCATCTGGGAAGCCGCTTCCTTAGATGAGTGGTTGTACAACGGTGGTCCTTACCAGTTGGTGGTTTTCCACTTCTTGCTCGGTTGCTTCTGCTATCTGGGTCGTCAGTGGGAATTGTCTTACCGCTTGGGTATGCGTCCTTGGATCTGCGTTGCTTACTCTGCACCTTTGGCTTCCGCAACCGCAGTGTTCTTGATCTACCCCATCGGTCAAGGTTCTTTCTCTGATGGTATGCCTTTGGGTATCTCTGGAACTTTCAACTTCATGTTGGTGTTCCAAGCAGAGCACAACATCTTGATGCACCCCTTCCACCAGTTAGGTGTAGCAGGTGTATTCGGTGGTAGCTTGTTTAGCGCAATGCACGGTTCTCTGGTAACCTCCTCCTTGGTTCGTGAAACAACCGAAACCGAATCACAGAACTACGGTTACAAGTTTGGACAAGAAGAAGAGACCTACAACATCGTAGCAGCACACGGCTACTTCGGTCGCTTGATTTTCCAATACGCATCATTCAACAACAGCCGTTCCTTGCACTTCTTCTTGGCAGCATGGCCAGTAGTCGGCATCTGGTTCACCGCACTGGGCATCAGCACCATGGCGTTCAACCTCAACGGTTTCAACTTTAACCAGTCCGTACTTGACTCGCAAGGTCGTGCGATTGGCACCTGGGCAGACATTCTCAACCGCGCTAACCTCGGTATGGAAGTGATGCACGAGCGCAACGCTCACAACTTTCCTCTTGATTTAGCTGCTGGTGAAGTTGCTCCTGTTGCAATGAGCGCTCCTGCTATCAACGGTTAATCATTCATTTAGAGACATGATACTATCGTCTCTTACGTAAATGGAAGCGTCCTCTTAAATGGGGGCGCTTTTATTGTGTTAAGGGACTTCCAAATAAAAAAGTCTTCAAATATCTCTTGTGGTACTAAAGTCTCTTCGTCACTAGTATAGAAAGAACGGGCGGGGACGCCCGTACCACAAGATTTGGGAATTTATTTCTTGGAAATCCTCAGGCTGAATCTTGGTATTTGATCCGAGGAATTGAATTGTCGCCTCGTTCATTTATAATTTCTATAGTATATTAGTATTATCAGAATGTATTATTAACATCTACTAGCTTTTTTAGCTTATACAAATATAAAGAAAGATAATGCTAGTGGTGAACCACTAGAGAAAAAAGTCACTTAACTCAAAAGGGATTATAAATTACGTTTTACTTTTATTCTAATTTTCGGATATATTACTGAGTCTAAGGTAGGCTTTTATGGCGAAGAAAATTGCCTTTGGTTGGTATGGCGGTAAGTATAGTCATCTGGACTGGCTCTTACCTTTGTTGCCTAAAGCAACCCACTACTGCGAACCCTTTGGCGGATCGGCTGCTGTGCTATTAAACCGAGAGCCTTCGCCTGTAGAAACCTACAACGATATTGATGGCGAAGTGGTAAATTTCTTTCGGGTGCTACGCGATCGCAAAGATGAATTAATTCAAGCGATTGGGCTAACGCCGTTTGCACGTGAAGAATTTCGGGTGGCGATCGCGGAAGAGGAAGAGGGTTTGTCAAGTCTAGAAAGAGCTAGGCGCTTTTTTGTCCGGGCGCGACAAGTAAGGACGGGCTTGGCACAAACAGCCAGCGAAGGGCGGTGGGCACACTGTAAATTGACCTTGCAAAAAATCAACAGCACAGGTAAACGAGTTGAAAAGTATATCTTTATTACAACAGATGTAATTGAGGAGCGTGTTCGGGAGTATGCGGCAACAATGTATGACAGCACAGGTGGCATAGAGATTGCAATTTTGGACTGCATCAGCTTTCTACAGCACTTTTTGTACTTATTTTATCGGTTACGGGTACAGTTTCTAGAAGCGTATCAACAGCTGGTGCTCGCAGAACCAGAGAGTGCCATCAGCCAACCCGTAAAAGAAGCTTTTTTAGCACTGAGACAGGCGGCTGAGAGTGATAGAGAGTTTTGACTTCGTTTGCATAGTCTCAAAATGCGTTCTTAGAACGCAAAAGAATTTATTTTAGAAGCAAAAACAAAGCAACACCCAATGATAAATTTTAACTTGGGTGCTGCTTTTGTTACGGATAATTTGGAACTCATGCTTCGTAATTTGTAATTGACTCAGCCATTACGAATTACGAATTACAAATTACTTAATACTAACCTTACCGCCAGCGTCTTCGATTTGCTTCTTAGCAGCTTCAGCAGCATCTTTAGCGATCGCTTCCTTAACTGGCTTAGGCGCAGATTCTACCAAGTCTTTTGCTTCTTTCAGACCCAAACCGGTCAATTCACGTACAACTTTGAGTATGGCAATCTTCTTATCAGCAGGAACTGCTTCGAGAACAACGTCAAACTCAGTCTTCTCTTCTACTGGTTCAGCAGCAGCAGCAGCACCGGGCGCAGCCATCATCATCATTCCGCCTGCGGGTGCAGCTGCACTTACGCCAAAGGCTTCTTCAATTTGCTTGACTAACTCAGCTGCTTCCAGCAAAGTCAGTGTTTTTAATTTATCCAAAATTTCATCAGTTGCTGTAGACATTGTTATAACTCCTGTAATTTTGATTGGTTAGTTGTTAGTTATTAGCTGTTAGTTGTTAGTTGTTTTCTACTAACTACCAACTACGAACCACTAACTAGAAGCACTTTCTGTTTCACCGTCGCCTTTTTCCTTATCGGCGACAGCTTGTAAAGCACGTGCGAGAGAACTTGGGACTTCGTTGATACCAACAGCAATCTTGGTAGTCAAAGCATTGAGCGCTCCAGCAATTTGCGCCATGAGTTGCTCTTTGGATGGTAAATCTCCCAAAGCTTTGATATCAGGCTCTTTCAGCAGGCGACCTTCCATGACGCCGCCACGAACTTCTGTTTTCTTGGTGACTTTCTGGAAATCTTGATAAGCCTTAATTGCTGCTGAGAAATCCTCTTTGACTAGCAAAAAGGCAGAAGAACCTTTGAGCAGTTCCTCTAATGGTTGCCATTTCTCTTGGTCTTTAATGGCAATACCCATCAGGGTGTTTTTGGTCACCTTGCAAACAGTTCCAGCAGGACGCAAGCGTCTCCGTAAATCTGTGATTTCCGCAACTGTTAACCCTTGATAGTCAATGACTATTGCTAGTTGCGACTGACTCAAAGTTTCTTTGAGATCGGCTACTATAGCGTGTTTATCTTCTATCGTTCTTGGCATCTTTATCACCTCCTTAAATTTGTTAGTTGTTGGTTGTTAGTTGGGTTTTTTCTACTAACCACTGTACGGGGGCAAGACCGCCGCGCCCCTACTAACCACTAACCCAGAAAACAATAAACCCCAGCTCTCGCAGCCGGGGTTTTAGAGTAAATACGCTTTTAACAATACGTCTTTACTTCATCGTCTTTATGCCACAGTACACAAACCCTTTCAAAGGGTATACTTTTAGCAATTAGGACGCAAACCTAGGCAGGATATTAAGCTAATAGCACCTGCTGTCTCCGGCTGTCGCTGTATTTAATTGTTAATTTTTGGTTGTTGGTTGTTAGGTTTGTTCTACTAACCACTAACCACTAACCACTAACTTTTAACTTACGCACCTTCAGCCTGTTTCAAATCCCGTAGGGCGTTGACATCGACTTTAATCGAAGGTCCCATTGTAGCGGATACGTACATTGTTCGCCAGTAACGACCTTTTGCTCCTGAAGGACGGTTGCGATCGATTGTTTCTTGCAACGCTTTCAAGTTTACCAGTAAATCTTCTGGTGTGAAGGATGCCTTACCAAACATAACATGGACGATACCAGTACGGTCAGCTCGGAATTCTAATTTACCTGCTTTAAATTCCCCGATCGCACTTGCAATATCAAATGTGACTGTTCCACCTTTGGGGGATGGCATCAAACCGCGAGGACCGAGTAACTTACCTAGCTTTGCTACCTGAGGCATTATATCAGGTGTCGCTATCAGCTTGTCAAAGTCCATTCTGCCTTTTTGAATCTCGTCTATCAGTTCTTCTGAACCAACAATATCAGCACCTGCATTGCTGGCTTCTGTAACTTTTTCCCCTCTGGCAATGACTGCTACCCGTATTGTTTGCCCTGTTCCTTTGGGCAATACCACTGTTGTCCGCAGTTGTTGGTCAGTATATTTGGGGTCAATACCCAACCTGATGTGTGCTTCTGCTGCTTCAGCAAACTTTGCTGTCGCCGTTTCCTTGAGCAGAGCTAATGCATCTAAGGGCTGATAATCTTTGTCTTCTACTTTTTCTAGAAGCGCTTGCAAGCGGCGCGAAACTTTTTTCGTCATTTTTCTCTCCTGGGGTTTATTACGAAGCGATCGCCTCTCCCCCGATAATTTTTCTTAGCTGTTAGTTGTTAGTTGTTAGTTGTTAGTTGTTTTCTTTACCACTAACTATTAACTACTAACCACTAACTAATCCTTAACTGTCACACCCATATTTTTGGCAGTGCCTTCAATAATCTTCATCGCCGCGTCGATATCGTTGGCGTTGAGGTCGGGCAATTTTGTTTGGGCAATTTGACGCAACTGTTCTGTTGTAATGGAACCAACTTTCTTTTTGTTTGGTTCGCTTGAGCCTCTTTCAATTTTTGCTGCTTTAGTAATGAGTACCGACGCAGGAGGAGTCTTGAGAACGAAGGTAAAACTCCGGTCTTCATATACCGAAATTTCTACCGGAATTACCGTTCCAGTTTGTTCTGCTGTCTTGGCGTTGTACTCTTTACAAAACATCATAATGTTCACGCCATGCTGACCCAATGCTGGACCAACTGGCGGTGCTGGGTTGGCTTTCCCAGCATTCAGGGCCAACTTAATGACCGCAACTACTTTTTTCGCCATGTTTGTTGATTAGCTCTGTTTTTCTACCTGATTAAATTCTAATTCCACTGGTGTATCTCGCCCAAAAATCGAAAGCAGAGCTTTAAGCTTACTCCGTTCAGGACTGACTTCAATCACCTCACCTTCAAAGTCTTTAAACGGACCTGAAAGCACTTTTATCTTATCACCTGCGGCCATGTCAATTTTGACAACTGCCTCTTGCTCGCTGGTCTGTTTGAAGATTCTTTCAACTTCTGTATGACTCAGTGGCACAGGCTTTACGTGACCGCGACCTTTGCCACTTCCACGTTTTTGCTCTGCTCCCACGAAATTAATCACGTGGGATGTGTTGCGTACTACCTGCCAGGTGTCGTCATCCATCAGCATTCTGACAAGAACATAGCCGGGAAATACTTTTTCCTCTGTGTGCTGGCGAGAACCATCCTTACGGATTTTTACTGCTGGTGTATGTGGGATCTCCACCTGGACAATTTTATCAGCTACATCAAAGGTTTGGATGCGCTGCTCTAAATTTGTCTTTACGCGCTTCTCGCAACCAGAAGCGACTTGAACTGCATACCAGCGAGCTTCTTTCGACGCTGAATCTGCGGTATCATCTGACTGTAGCGTTGCATCACGCTCACCGTCTGTTGCATAAGTCATCAGAACACCTGTTGTGCTGCCCAAGTAAAAAATTTATCTACTAGAAATATCAGGGATGCTGAGAGTGCCATCATTAACAAAACAGCGGCTGATTCGCTCACAAGCTGTTGCCGACTGGGCCAAACCACCTTATCAAATTCTTCCTTGAGTCCTTGGAAGAAAATCGGAAGTTTCAAAGAGTTGGTTGTTTCCGTCATTTCTGCTTCATTTTTTTTGGCCACGAGCGCTGACTCCCCCATTTACTACATACACGCTGCCTATTACTTTCTTTTGTAACAGCGCCAGCTCGTTTGAAGCAATTCGCTACGAACGCAAAAACTATACCCGAAATCTATAAGTCACACTGCTAACTTAGCAGATACTGCTTTAGTTTCGGGCATTGTCTTAGCTGACAGCGCGCCCTGGAGGACTTGAACCCCCGACATCAGGTTTTGGAGACCTGCGTTCTACCAACTGAACTAAGAGCGCACAAGCTGCTGCTTATTTAGTTACCTTTTCTAGCTTACACTAGGATAACATAAATTGGCTACTTTTCCAGTTAACTTTGGAAGGGTGAAACTCTCAAGAGCGGCACGAGCCGCTTTTTTGTTGAGCTTTCTCCCAAAGTTTCCTGCCTGTTTATATTACAGAGCACGATCGAAGCGTTGCTTGATCCGGGTCGCCTTACCAACGCGATCGCGTAGATAATAAAGCTTGGCACGCCTAACTTTCCCGCGACGCAGTATTTTGATGTTGTCTATCCGTGGGGAATGCAATAGAAACACTCGTTCGACGCCTACACCTTGGAATACGCGACGAACTGTAATAGTTTCGTTAATGCCACCATTCCGTATAGAAATGACAACTCCCTCGTAGGGCTGGACGCGATACTTGTCGCCTTCCTTAATTTTAACTCCAACTCTTACTGTGTCACCCACAAATATTTGGGGCAAATTAGATTTTAGCTGCTCCGCTTCTATAGAGCGGATGATCTCCTGAGCGTTCATATTCGGTGCAAAAACTCACAATCAACAATAATAAATCGACAACTAGCATTCAGTCTAGTTATTTTAGTGGGAGCACTTACTAAGTATAACGGTGCTAGATAGAAAATGGACTATACAGGGCTAAGCCACGAGAATCCGATCTATGAAATTCAGCGTCGTTATTACGACCTACAACCGTTTAACGTTGTTGCAACGAGCAATTAACTCCGTGCTCAACCAGACCATCCCTTGCGAACTGGTTGTTGCCGATGACTGTTCACTGGATGGCACCCAAGATTACTTGAAAAGCTTAAGCGTTGAACTGTCATGCCATGACAATTTACCACGTCTTGTTTATCATCGCAATGAGGTGAATCAAGGTCATGCGGCAACAGTCAATGCTGGAGTCAAGGCAAGCAGTGGAGACTGGATTAAGTTTTTGGATGATGACGATTACCTGAGTCCCAACTGTTTGGAAGAAATGGTAAGAGCGATCGCACTGCAAAAAAGCGCAGTCATTTGCTCTTGCATTGCTGCTCAAGTAGATATAGACGGAGTTGAAAAGAGCCGCACGCCTGTTGTCGGTCCGGGACTAGCATACTACATCCCGCAAACAGATATTCACTACGGTATGTTACTGGAACTCGTTCCTTTTGGTACACCCGTTCAAGTTGCTTGCAGCCGTGAGGCTTTCTTGCGAACTGGAGGGTGGGATGTCAAATTAACCAGTTGTGATGATATTGATTCTTGGATTCGTATTGCCCAACATGGGGATGCGATTTTTCTCAATCAATGTCTTGCTTATCGTACTGTATGGTCTGGGGGTTACGATCAAAAAATTTCTCTAAAAGTTAGGTTAGATACTAATATTTTAATGAAGGAAAAAATTCACGCCTTGGTTGATGAAAAGTATCGTCAAGATATTTTGCCTTTGCGGGATATAAAAAGTTACTTAAAACTGCATTGGACTATAGTGGCTCTTAAAAGTAGAAACATTAACAGTTTTATTAAAATTGTCGATCCTTGTATTCTTTCGTGTAATGCTTGGCGGCTGTTGTTAGAGGCTATTTTGGCAAGGCGATTAAAGAAGTACAATTATATTCGCAAATTGGTATTGATAAAACTTTAGACGCCTCGTGACCTGTCTCTACAAAAATGAAAGACTGCAAAAATAAATCATCCCGTCCCACAAGAAATTTTGGGAAATTTTTGATTTGGAAGTTTCTAAGAGGATGTTTTAAAAGTTTTGGCCTCATATAATTCACTACTATACAAACCCTCGCCCGCCGACGCGGACTAGTATTTTGAAACCCACGTAGGTGGGTTTTGCCTGTATACACGCGAATTCCATTCGCCAAGACAAGTAATGAAAAATTAACTATATTTTTTGGGAATATCCTATAAAGAGATGGTATTAAGGATGTAGTGTTGCTGACTAAGTTGTTACGCAACTTAATTATTTTCAGTAACAATACGTACTGTATAATTCAAATTTTCAAACAGGCGGGTAAAGGATATACTTAGATGAGTATTGCTATTCTGCGTTTGGTATCCGGGAGTGGAAATAATTCTTACTCGCTGTTGACGACGGGCGAAGCGATCGTTGGGCGCGACCCCAGCTGTCAGATAGTACTCAGTTCCAATCTCTATGGAATGGTTTCGCGACGACACGCATCTGTTCGCCCATCAAAAACACCAGATGGCAGGATAAGTTATGTGCTGTGGGATTTGAATAGTGCTAATGGAACTTTTTTGAATGGCGAGACTTTGCAGGGTAGTCAGGAATTGCAAGCAGGCGATCGCGTTATGTTTGGTAGCAATGGTCCGGAATTTGTCTTTGAGTACCAACACAAGCAACCGCCTGTAAAAGCACCACAGCCTGTTATTTCGCCAACTCAAGTAGCCGCCAAATCTGTTGTATTATCTAATACAGACAGTGAAGCAAGCTGGTCGCAATTGCTTCCTATCCTGTCACCACCTAAAGACCTCACACGGAAAGCTTACCTGATACCGGGAATGATCACGGTCATCTTCGTGGTGCTGTTGTTTTTTGTACAAGGACGTACATATCAATTCTTACTTGGTTCCTATTTAGCTGGTGCTGTTTTATACTTTGTTTATCGATTGTGTGGGAAGCCGAAACCTTGGTGGGTGCTGATTGCTTCTATGATGTTCACCATACTCCTTTTGGCAAGCCCCATACTGCACTTATTTATATTCGTATTTCGGGTTCTTCTTCCTGGAAATGTGCCAAACGATCCCAGCACACTACCCTTTCCACAATTATTTATCCGCTACTTTTTTGGTGCTGGGTTATTAGAAGAATTACTTAAAGCCTTACCGATCGTTGGATTTTATTTTTTAGGTAGAACCGTATCTTCTCCAACACGGGAACGTATTGGTGTGTGGGAACCCCTTGATGGAATTTTGCTGGGAAGTGCCTCTGCCGTGGGTTTTACACTATTTGAAACCTTGGGTCAATATGTGCCTGGTACTGTCGCAGAAGTTGCGAGAGATATGGGAGAACAAGCAGGGCTGCTAGCAGGATTGGAACTGCTGATTCCAAGAATCTTGGGCGAAGTCGCAGGGCATTTGGCTTGGAGTGGGTGGTTTGGCTATTGTATTGGCTTGAGTATTCTCAAACCACGTCAGGCTTGGCGAATTTTGCTTGTAGGATATTTGAGTGCCTCAGGGTTGCATGGGTTGTGGAACAGTAGTGCAGGGCTTGCAGGCAGTTTGGGAGTTTTTGTTTTAGGATTGTTGGTGGTAGTTGGTGGAATGTCTTACGTTTTGTTGGGATCGGCAATTATTAAAGCGCGTTCTATGTCACCGACGCGATCGCAAAATTTCGCAACCCGTTTCTACGGCTCGTAATGCTAAATTTGATAAAAGAATGCGATAGATAGCTGAGTGAGATGAAAACTAAGCAAAGCTTTCTCAATCCAAAATCTAAAATCTAAAATCCAAAATGGTATAAGTTTGTGAAGGCGAGCGAGATGACAACCACAACTAAAAAGCTAACTCTTGAAGAGTACCTTGCCTGGGACAATGGAACAGATATCCGGTATGAACTAGTAGATGGAGAGATTGTTGAAATGCCTCCAGAAAGCGACAGCAATAATTTAATTTCTATTTATCTACTCTCAGTATTTCTTAAATTTGTTCCTATCGAGCTGATCCGCCATAAAGATACGGAAATTGTGGTCACGGGAAAGCGCACACGTGTGCGAATACCTGACTTGATGATACTAACGCAGGAGTTACTAGTAGCAATTGGGGGACGGAGAGCTACTATTATTCAAGATATGCCACCCCCAACACTGATTGTTGAAGTTGTCTCTCCTGGTAAAGTCAATGAAGATAGAGACTACCGTTACAAGCGTTCTGAATACGCTGCACGAGGTATAGCAGAATACTGGATTGTTGACCCAGGGAAGGAAAAAATCACAGTGTTGACTTTAACGGATGGATTATACGAAGAAGCCGTCTTTCAAGGTAGCGATGCTGCAAAGCAGCCGCTTCGCGAACGCATTATATCAGTGGCTTTTCCCAGCTTAGAGATTACAGCAACGCAAGTTTTAACACTTGGAAAAGTGTAGGGTGGACAATGCCTTAGTGTCTCCGCTCGGTTCTCGTTCCCAGGTTCTACCTGGTCACTGGTCACTGGTCACTGGTCACTGGTCACTGGTCACTGGTCACTGATTCTGCAACAATACAATTGCGACCCCGTTTTTTAGCTTCATAAAGTGCTCGATCTGCGACTCTAATTAACATTTCCTTTGATTCTTCATGAGTGGGAACCAAAGTACTGATTCCCAGACTTAATGTGACATACTGACTGATATATGATTCAACATGAAGCAGGTAAAGTTCTTGTATTTGTTGCTGAATCAACTCTGCCACTTTCATTGCTCCTTCAAGAGTTGTATTGGGTAGAAGAACGGCAAATTCTTCACCCCCGTAGCGAGCAACTAAATCGGCGGGACGCTTAACAGAATTGTCGATCGCTTGGGCAATCTTCTGCAAGCAAACGTCTCCTGCAATGTGACCGTAGGTGTCGTTGTAGCGTTTAAAATAATCTACATCGCAGAGAATGAGGGATAATGGCAGTTGCTCCCGGCGCAGCCTAGACCACTCAAATTCTAAAACTTGGTCGAAGCGTCGGCGATTGGCAACTTGAGTTAATCCGTCTAAATTGATCAAACGTTCTAGTTCGTGATTGGCTTGGTATAGTGCAACCTCAGATTTTTTACTTTGAATTAATGACCCAATTTGAGATGCGATCGCAGTGACTAACTCCAGAACTCTTGGTTGCGGAGTTATGGCATTTTTTGAAAGAAAGACGAGAATTGCCAGAAACTCTTCCTTAAAAAGAATAGGAACGCCAAAAGCCGCTTTGAGACCGACTTGATCGGCAAGATTACGGTGGTAAAAGAGATTATCCTCGTCTTCAGACACATCAAAAAGCCACTCGGGTTGTTTAGAAACCCAAATTCGACCGGGAAGCCCTACATTAGGGCTAAATGTTAATTTGTGGCTTTCATCACGAAATTTTGATAATTCAGGATCGCTAGCATACCAACCTTGACTGCACTCAAGGGCTGTTCCTTCAGAATTAACAATCCAAGCTTCACCCAAATCCCAACCAATAGTTTGACAGATTAAAGCAAGAACGTTTGAGAGTGCTGAATCAATGCTAGTTGCCGAACTAATTTCTTCAGTAGCTGTGAGGAGCAATTGTAACTGAGCATTTTGCTGGCATAATTCCTGATTTGTTTGTTGCAGTTGTATCTGTAAACTACGTAAAGCCAGTTGATTTGCGATCCGTGCTAGCACTTCTTCCACTTGAAATGGTTTTGTAATATAGTCTGCACCTCCGAGGTGAAAAGCTTTCGCTTTATCAAGCCCTTCACTCAAAGCACTTAAGAAAATGATGGGGATATCTTTAGTGTTTGGATCGGCTTTCAATTTTTGGCAGACTTCATACCCTGATAAATCTGGCATGAGAATATCTAGTAATATTAAATCGGGTGGGCTTGTTTGAACAACCTGTAATGCTAAGTTTCCATCCGGTACAGGTCGAACTTTATAGCCATTTTGTTGCAAGACGTTAACTAATAAGCGCAAGTTGGCAGGTGTATCATCAACTACCAAAATGGTGGCTTTGGATTTTTGACTGCTAGCAAAATTCATAGGGATGTTTCAACGTCTCTTGCTTTTGCCAAAAGCCAGTAAGTCATCATTTCTCCTTTGCCTTTGATGGCGATTTTTCCACGCTTTTCAAATTCAAATTGCTCTTTTAAACGGTCATAGGTTGCAGCACTGACTTGAATCTTACCAGGTAATCCATTGGATTCCATACGCGATGCAATGTTGACTGTATCTCCCCACAAGTCATAAGTAAATTTAGTCATACCAATCACTCCAGCTACTACCTCTCCCGTGTTTATACCTATTCGCACTTGAAATGTCTCTGTTGTTTCAGCATTGAATTGAGCTAAACAAGCTTGCATATCTAGTGCCATTTGTGCAGTTTTTTGAGCACTATCCCCACATGGTGTCGGTAAACCGCCAACCACCATGTAGGCGTCCCCAATTGTTTTAATTTTCTCTAAATTGTGCTTTTCTGCTAACCGATCGAATTGAGAAAAAATTTTATTTAAAACTTCTACGATTTCTGCTGGATTTTTTTGGGTTGAGAAGGAGGTAAACCCTACCAAATCGGCAAATAAGACACTAACTTCTTCGCATCGATCGGCAATTGGGCTTTCTCCTGCTTGGAGGCGTTCGGCAATGGGTTGAGGCAAAATGTTGAGTAGCAGTTCTTCAGTTTGAGCTTGCTGAAATTTTAAGGCTTCTTGTGCTACCATGCGATCGGTAATCTCAGTGACCATACCTTCGTAGTAAAGCAACTTCCCCGTTAGATCTCGAACCCCACGTGCAGTTTCTGAAATCCATATGGATGTTCCATCTTTACGGCATATGATTGACTCGAATCCTGTTACAGCATCATTTGTTTCGATCTCAGTCACGTATTGTTGGCGTCGATGGGAATCAAAATATAACTGCTGACCAATATATTGTACGTTTTCGATCAGTTCTTCCGGACAAGAGTAACCGTACATGTTAGCTAGTGCTTGGTTTGCACTGATGTAGCGTCCGTCAGGAGTTGATTGATAGATACCGACGATCGCATTTTCAACAATGCTGTGATAGCGTTCTTCTGCTATTCGCAATGCTTCTTCTGCAAGTTTGCGGTCGTTAATATCTCTTGCTACTAGAATAACTGAGCGATCGCGCATGGGAGAAATTGCTGCTGTCAACCACACTGTCTTCTCTAAATCGTTAAGGCAGAAATCTAAATTAACAGTCTCCTTTGTGTCTAGAGCTTTTTGAATCAGACTTAACCAAGTTTCGGCAGTTTCATCTTGAAAAAATTGTTCTAATATCTGACTGACTCTATCTGTATTAGAATTCTGTTTTTCTACTACTTGTGTTGGGATAATTTCTATATTATTAATTTGTTCTTCTGTAATATCAATAACAATAACAATATCAGTCATCGCAGCTAAAACAGTACGCATTTTTTTTTCAGATGTAAAAAGTTTCTGCTGAAGAAGTTGGCGTTCTGTAATTTCTGCTTGAAGTTGCTTGTTTTGCTGGTGCAATAACTTAGTTTGTTGTTGAAGTATCTTCTGAAGAAAACGTTGGGAGAGTTGATTATGAACTCGTGCTAAAACCTCCTCAGCTTGGAAAGGTTTAATGATATAGTCAGCACCGCCAACTTGAAAGGCCTTGGCTATATCTAATCGCTCATTTAACCCACTAGTAAATATGATGGAAATTTCACTTGTTTGAGGAGAAGCTTTCAGTTGCTGACAAATGCTGTAGCCATTCATATCGGATAAGACAATGTCCAGCAGAATTAAATCGGGAATCTTTGTTCTAGCAATCTCAATTGCTGAGTAGCCATTGTTTGCAAGATGAACTTCGTAGTTATTTTTCTGTAATACACTTACTAACCAATCCAAAGCAGTTGGTGTATTATATACTACTAAAATCTCTGCTTTTTGTTTGTTGTTTAACGAAAAATTCATAGATGTTCCTGGTGATGCACCTTGAAAATCATCTCAAAAGTGTAGGTATTAAATATAGCAAGCTTTAGCAGATAGAAAAAGTCATTTGTTGAACTCTTCTTCTTTTGAATGATTTTCTGTAATTATACTGAGAATTTTCTTGTACTCAAAATTGTTAAGATGACCTTGGAGGTATTGGGAAAAAGAGGGATTCTCAACGTAGGTTTGAGCAATAAGGTTATCTATCAACTCTAAATCGGCGCAGTTGATTGCTTGCTTCATCTCAGTCACCCATTGAACTGAGAGTTTTGGTATTTCAATTAATTCCATTGAATTGTTAGCATCAGATATTGTCTGTTCGTAGATGTAATGCACTCCCAGATACTTGTTGAGAGTATCAAAAATAGTTTTCTCTGATACGGGTTTGCGGATAAAAGCATTAAAGCCCATAGCAAGAGTGGAGGCTTCCACGTCTTGTAATGTACTGGCAGTCAAAGCAACAATCGCGCATGACAATCCTCTGGATTGAGCACGAATGTACTGGGTTGCCTTGTAACCATCTAAAACGGGCATTCGTAAATCCATCCAAATTAAATGAGGTTGCCAATCTTCCCAGATTTCAATCGCTTGTTGACCGTTATTTGCTTCTTTAAGTTCAAAACCAAGAGGTGCAAGGAGTTTTACCAAGAGTTGACGATTGTAATCTATGTCATCCACTATGAGGAGGCGATAGGGCGGATGATTCGGTTCTAAAGCAATCACGCGAGGGGTCAACTGTTGAGATTCTGGTTTGTTAGCCTCAAAGTTTACATCCACGGGTAGCTTAAATGTAAATGTTGTGCCACACCCAAGTGTACTACGGACAGCGATCTCACCTCCCATAAGTTGCACAAATTGGCGGCTAATAGCTAAGCCCAAACCCGTACCCTCGTAAGATTTCTGACCTGATGAGGTTTGTACAAACGGTTGAAAGAGATTATTTATTTCACTAGGAGCAATACCAATGCCTGTATCTGTGATGGAAAAAATTATAAATGTTTGATTTGAATTGGTTAATGTTTCTAAGTTGGAAGTGAGTTCTACCGTGAATGTAACGCTTCCTTGAACGGTAAACTTGATTGCATTGGATAGCAGGTTAATCAAAACTTGACGCAATTTGACTTCATCTGTACGGATATATTGAGGAACCTCAACATTACAATCAAGGATCAATTCCAAGCCTTTTTCTTTTGCTTTGAGGCGAAATAAATGTCTAACTTCATCAAGCAGGTCAATAAGATCAAAAATTTTGCAATTAAGGGTGACTCGTCCTGCTTCTATTTTAGAAAAATCAAGAATTTGGTTGATGAGGGCAAGTAAATGTTCGCCGCTACTATGAATAATATGTAAATTCTCTTTTTGATCGGTAGGAAGGTTCGGGCTGCGAAGCATCAATTGAGAAAAACCAAGGATTGCATTTAAAGGAGTTCTTAATTCATGGCTCATGTTAGCAAGAAAGGCGCTTTTCGCTTTGCTTCCTTGTTCTGCTGCTTCTTTAGCAACAGCAAGAGCTTGTTCAGTTGCAAGGCGTTCGGAAATATCTGTGATTACGCCGATAAAATTTGTCAAGTTCCCTGCAGCATCATAAACTGGAGAAATCTTGAGTTCATTCCAAAAGCCAGTTCCATCTTTACGAAAATTCCGCACGACAACCTTACACTCTTTCCCTTTTCTCAAAGCTTGGCGAAGTTCTAAAAGTCCGGGTTGATTTGTTTCATCTCCCTGTAGAAAGCGACAATTTTTGCCAATAACTTCTGCAGCAGAGTAACCCGTGAGGTTTTCAAACCCTGAATTGACATAAACTAACGCATAATCGGGAGAAGCCGTAGTAATGACAATACCATCAGAAGTGGCTGCGATCGCTCTTTCTACTATCAGCAAACGTTCTTCTGCTGCAGTCCGAATCTGAATTTCTTGCTGCAATCGCCGATTTTGTTCTTCTAATTGTTGTTTCAGTCTTCGGTTTGTCAGATGAGTTTCAATTCGAGCAATAATCTCCTCTGGTTGAAACGGTTTGGTGATGTAATCAATTCCTCCAACTTCAAAAGCTTTGATTTTATCAAATATTTCACTTGAAGCACTAATAAAAATAACTGGAATATCACTTGTTGGTTCGGTAGATTTTAACTGCTGACAAACCGTATAACCATCATGGTCTCTCAAATGAATATCTAGCAATATAAGGTCTGGTTGGTATAAATTGGCAGAGCGAATTGCTAAACTTCCACTTTGTGTTGGTCGAACTTTATATCCAGATTTTGATAAAGTTTTGCTCAGCAATTGTAAGTCACTAAGATTATCATCAACCACTAAAATGTTAGCTAGCGTTGTGCTGGATTGAGGTTGTTGAGTTTGGAAAATTTGTCGATATGAACGCAGAGCAACTATAGTGGTTGTAATGAGCTTTTGTTGTGTAAGTTCTAGCTTAGTTTTATAGTCGTTAATATCGTAATTTAAGATGACTGATGTTTCTGGGGCTTGTCCGGGTTGAGCCGTGCGTAAAATAATACGGACTAATTGATTTTTTAAGACTTCCCGAATATATTGTATAACCTTTAAACCAGCATCTTGGGTTTCCATCACCACATCTAATAAAATAAAAGCTGTATCGGGGTTATCTTGAATCAATTTTTGCGCTTCAACGCCAGAGAAGGCTGAAATAAGTTTTAAAGGTTTGCCCTCAAATGTAAAATCTTCTAATGCTATATAGGTAGCTTGGTGAACGTATATATCATCGTCCACAATCATGACTTTCCACGCATCAGTGACTTCTTGGTGAGAGGTATCATCGTCTAAATAGACTAAACTATTGTCGTTTTTACTTACATCAGTCATATTACTGAAAAGTCTTATTGATTGGTAAATTAATAATAAATATTGTGCTAAATTGATGTGGGAAGAACTTCTACGTGCTCGCTTTCGCAGCAAATAGTACCCTCAAGTTTTTGAGTGACTAAATTGTATAGGATATGCAATCCTAACCTACTTCTTCCACAACTTCGAGCAGTTGTAAAGAAAGGTTCAAAAATTTTATTAACGTTTTTTCTGAAATGCCACATCCATCATCAGTGTAGTGAATGATTAACCTATCATCTTGATGGATAACTTCAAAACACAACTGACCTTCCTCCCCTAGCTGATAGGCGTGACTCATTGAGTTCATTACTAAATTGGTAACAATTTGGGAGAAAGCTCCAGGGAAACAATCATTTGCGATCGCATCATTACTCCGTACATTTTCTGAAAGTTTGGTTTTGTTAAGTTGAGGCGTTAGACTCACTAAGGTTTTGTTGATTCTGAGTCTTGAAATTGCTGCACTAGCATAGCAATAAGCAATTCAAAATTCAAAGAAAGTATTGAGCGAATAGAATTCACTACTACACAGGCGAAGTCCGCCTGCGCGGACTAACGGAAAGTCAAGGTTTTAAAACCCACGCAAGTGGGTTTCACCTGTATAGGCGTGATTTCCAATCACCCACAAGTCTTTGCGTCCCTACTAACCACTAACCACTAACGAAACCTTCTAAACATCAACTTTTGGAAACGGGTTTTCAATTTACCCAATCTGCTAAATATAGACTTTGCCCATTTCCCATCCATCAAATCATGTAGCAGAGTATAAAAACAGGGAATGATAAATAATGTCAGCACTGTTGCCAAAGACAACCCTGCAAACACAACAACACCTAAAGGTTGCAAAAATTCAGAACCTTCTCCTATTCCCAATGCCATGGGAAACATACCCAAAACAGTTGTGATAGTGGTCATCAAAACCGGACGCAAACGTTGGGGTGATGCTTTCAAAATAGCGGTTTGACGGTCAACTCCTTCTCTTTCGCGAATTTGATTCGCCAATTCCACCATAATGATAGCGTTGTTAACTACAATACCCACAAGTAACACTGCACCGACTATCACAGTTGCACCGATTGCTGTCTTAGTAATGTAAAGCCCGAAAATCCCTCCTGCGAGTGCTAGCGGGATTGTAAACATAATTACTAGTGGATCTACAAGTGAGTTATATTGCACAGCCATTACTACAAATACAAGAAAAGCAGCCAATCCACCCAATAATTTGAGGGAGTCTTGCAACTGCTTGTTGGTTTCTGTTGCTGAACTAGGTAATACAGTGACACCTTCAGGCAACTTTAAACTGTTTAATACGTTATTGACTTGTGTTAATGCGTTACTAAGATTTGCTCCTTGAGTCAAATTTCCTACCAAAATCACGACTTGGCGCTGGTTAATCCGTTGAATTTCTCCCGGTGCTTCACCTTCTACAATATTGGCGACATCACTCAAGCGCACTTGACGATTATTTTCAACAAATAATGGCAATCTTGCTAATTGGGAAGTCGATCGCACCGATTCTTCATTCAACTGCACCCGTACATCCACCAAACGGTTACTCCGTTGCAATTGCGTAGGTATACTTCCTTCAATAGCAGTCTGAATCGTGTCTCCAATCTCTTGTGTTGTCAACCCTACAGCCGCTACTCGTTCCCAATCAGGACGAATCTGTATCTCTGGCTGACGGGGGTCTGCGTCCGGACGGAATCTGGCTGAAGTCACTTGCTCTTCCATTGCAGCCAATACCTGACGCCCTGCTCTTTGCAAACTTTCAGCGTCATTTCCCTGCAAAATAACATCGACATCTGCTCCTCGCGCGGGAGAGTTACTAAGAATTAATCCTCTCACTTCACCGGGACTCAGACGTAAACGGATTCCTGCTAAATTCAGCTTTTCAAACTCAGCACTGACTCGTTCTACATAAGCTTCTACATCTGTACCCGATTTTAAGGTGATGGTGCTAGAACCCCGCAATGGATTTTCACTGGTACTAGTGCCAAACAAAGCACCTCCTGATGTCGAGAAAACATACTCCGTTTCTGGTTGCTTGAGAACAATGTCATCAACTGCAGCCATGACTTTACGGTTCGTTTCTAACGGCGTACCGGGAGGAAATTGAGCAGATAATCTGGCTTGTCCGGTATTGATTCGAGGTAGAATTTCTTGAGGAATTTGAGGAGCCATCCACAAACTACTACCACCAAAGACTAGGATGGCAAGCCCAATAACGAACAACCGATAGCGCAAAACTTGAGTTAAGAAGCTACTGTATCCTCTAGTTGCAGCCTCAAAGCGACGATTGAATTCTTGAAGAAACCAAAATTCAGTCAGACGACTTGACCAACGCCATGCTAGCATTCGGGAAGCGAGCATCGGTATTACAGTCACTGCAATCAATATAGAAGCAGCGACAGAAAAGCTAATTGTTAGAATCAACTCGTTAAATAATAATGAGATAAAGCCTCCAATGAGCAAAAAGGGCAAGACTGCTACTAAGTTGGTACTCGTAGAAGCAATCAACGCCGATTCTACTTCCCGACTGCTTTGTTCCGATTGGTCAATCAGTTGCTTTTGACTCAAGCGAGTTTTTGAATTTTTTCCAGGCGTCATACCAGCGCCTTCGGCAATATTCTCCAACATCACGATGGAGTTATCCACCACAATACCTACACCTAGTGCTAAACCACCCAAGCTAAAAATGTTGAGGGATAAGCCAAATAGCCCCATAAAGATAATGGCGGCTAGTGTCGCTAGGGGAATTGCAACAACGATGATAAAAGTTTGACGTAAAGACCCTAGGAAGAGTAATACTGCGATCGCAGCTAGCAACGATCCAATTAATCCAGAACTCGTGACGTTAGAAATAGAGTTGCTAATGAATCGAGACTCATCTAAAGTTGGCGTTATAACTGTTCCTTCTTGAATCAGACCAGATTGCCTGAGTTGTTCGAGTCGCTTTTTGACTCCATCCACAACCTCAATTGTGTTAGCATCTGGCTGCTTTTGAACGCTCACTTTCACCGACTCTTGGCGATTGAGCAATACGAAAATACGCTGTTGTTCCGAACCATCTACGACTTCAGCAAAATCTCGCAGGTAGACGCGTTTATTGGGGAGTGAGGAAGAGGAGGAAGAGGAGGGGGAGGAGGAGGAAGAGGAGGGGGAGGAAACTTCAAATAAGATGTTTTTGATTTCGTCGGCTGTTTTAAAGCGCCCAACAGTACGGGTGAGCGGTTCTGTATTTTGCCCCAAGATTCGACCACCAGAAATGTCTTGGTTGCGGTCTCTTAGTTCATCCAGAACATTAGTTAAACCTACACCTAAAGCCTGCAATCGGTCTAAATCAATATTGACTCTAACTTCTTCTTGAAGACCTCCTGACACATCGACTCCTGCTACCCCCGGTACAACACTTAGCTCGCGAGCTAATTCTTCATCAGCAAAAACCCGCAAGTCAACACCGCTCAGAGAAGGTGAAGTGAGTGCGAATTCATAAACAGGTAGCTGAGAAGGATCGACTTTGAAGATACGAGGTTCTTCTATGGTGTCTGGTAAGCCACTTCTCGCTCTGTTGAAAGCTGCTGTTGCATCGTTTAAGGCTTGGTCAATATTTCCCCCAGGCTGAAAGTACAAATCCACATTGACCTGTCCTTCACGGGTTTGGGAATAGACTTGTATAACACCTTCAGTGGCAGAAAAAGCTTCTTCTAGAGGTCTGGTGATTTCATCAATTGCTACTTCTGGTGAAACTCCAGGTGCTTCCAACCTTACGCCAATCCGAGGATAGGTAATTGAAGGCAGCAAATCCACTGGCAACTTGATGATAAAAAAGACACCTAAAACAATAACTGCTAGCGTCAGCATGAGTGTCCCGATATGCTGACGGATTGATATGGCGCTAATACTAAATCCGCTACTTTGATGTACCTGCTGCATAAATCAGTGGAGATTTTGGATTTTGGATGCGTGGATTTTGAACTGGGGAAAAACCCAATGCTCATTTGTTCGGGGCTATTTACTGTTGTTTCTCTGAAAGGATAGAAAGTCTGACAGCCGCACCATCTTTTAACGGTTTGCCACTGCGAGCTACAAATCTTTCTCCTGGTTGCAAACCGGATAATATTTCTACTTTGCCATCAGCTTTTTCCCCTAGTGTTACGGCTCTTGCTGTCACTGTTGGTTTTTTATCTGCTTCCGTCACCACAAATATTGTTCCCTGGGGATTAGGAGATGAGGAATTTTGTTCCCCCCCTCTCCCTCTCGCCCCCTCTCCCCCTCTTCCCTGAAGGGCTGTCTCAGGTATCAGCACTCTTGCTTGTACTTGAGTTTCAAATTTGGCTCTTGCTAACAATCCACTGCCAATTCTGCCCTCACCGTTTGGTATCACTACTTCTACAGGTATTAGACGAGCTGTCCTATCTGCGGCGGGAGAAATACGCGTGACTTGTCCAACAGAAGTTCGATCGGGAAAGGCATCTAATTGCACTTTTACAGATTGTCCTACCCGAATTTTTGCCAGTTCTAATTCTGAAACTTGAACCTCAATTTTTACGCGGCTGAAGTCACCTATTCTCAAAACTTCATTGCCAGCTTGAAGAAAATTTCCTGGTTCTGTAATTTTTTCTAAGACTACTCCGGTAATTGGAGAGATAAGTCTTGCATAGGAACGCCGTTCTTTTGCTTCTGCAAGCACTGCTTGTTGTGCGACAACTCTACCTTGCGCTGCGCCTAATGCTTCTTGTTCTGTACGCACTTGCTCTTGTGCAGCGCGGAGGACTTGAGCTGTTGTCCTAGCTTGAGTACTTGCTTGTTCGGCTGCTTGTTGTGCGATCGCTCCCTCTTTTAATAACTTCTGCTGTCTGGTGGAATCTGCTTGTGCTTGTTGTAGTTGTGCTCTGGATCTTTCGACTTCAGCACGCGCATTGCTAACTTGTGCTTTTGCTCTTGCAACTTCCGATTTGAGAGCTGCTAATTCTGCTTCTGCTTGATTTTGGGTGGTTCTTAACAGGGCATCATCTACTTGTCCGATCGCTTGCCCTTGATTGACGCGATCGCCTACATCTACATTTAATGCTAAAAGCTGCCCTTCGACTCGCGATCGCAGCGATACAGTCCGGAAAGGTACAGTCGTTCCTGTATACTCTGGTTCTTGACGCAGCAATCCAGTCCTAGCGGTTGCTACATCCACGGGTACTGCGCCTTCCCCTCTTTGATTGTTTCCCGGACGTCGTGACTGAGCCTCGGCTGATTCTTTTGGCAATGAACCACAACCTGCTATCAGTAGTCCTACACTCAGTAGTGAAGCAATCAAAATATTTTTCCTACCAACCTGCGTTGGAGTGGAGGTGATGTTTGGCTTTTGCGATCGCCTTTCTGGCATACAATTTTGCTTGTGTGTTTTTTTCAGCCGTTTAGGGACTTCCGAAATCATTGACATTGCTCCCACTAGGGTAATTTCCTTAACCCGTTAGTTTTCTTTTCTAAAAGTTTATATACTAAGTAAATTAGGTAGTATGCTAATCAAGCCGCTTCAATGTTGGTTTCTTAAGCGCCTGTGATTTCACTATAGTTTTTGTAGTTTTTTTTACATAATCAACTTTATGTTTCTTAATGAAATTATACAATTATTAAAATTTTTTCAGATCTACCTAAAGTGAAGACTTAGCCTCATATCGGTCTGTTCCTCTCAAGCTAAATGGTATCTAACTGTGGAATATACGCTTGGGGTGATGAAAATCTAACTTAAGAAAGTTGTTAAAAATCTGGGAATACTTATTTGTGCTATTGTAACAACGCTATCAGCTATTCTCGTAAATCCGTAGATAATATTAAAAAAAATCAAGAAATCTGGTATTTGGGACACACATAGTGTATCTAATCCCAACACTTGATGAAACATTTATATTGGAGAGGAAAACTACCAGTGACAGCACTACTTAAACTTGCACAAAGCTCTGATGAATCTCTATTGATTGAATTTTTTCAAGAATCAGTGGGGATGTGGCGCTCTGAACGGCGTTACTACACACTCCCAGATGGAGAAACCAAAGAAGTCGTAAGTACGATCGCCATAAGGTTTTTAACCGCAGGATGCGAGGAATTGCAAAAACTAGCTCAAATGCACGATTTGCCAGAGACAGTAAGTTTGAGATGTGGTACTGAAGTTACTTGGGAAAGTGCCAATTCCGTAACAGGAAGGAAAGAGTCTCATGGTTCAACGCTGTTTGGTGCATTGGGAAACATTTTGTATCGCGATCGTGGTTTTGCAACAACTAAGCCTATTACCGCAGAGTATCACTTCCCAAACCCCAAAACCCTGTGTTTGAGGACAGAATACAACGGTTCAGTTTTTGAGGAAGAGTTAAAGTTTATTGGTACCAAGTACCGCACGCGTCAGTCAATTATCTCTCGTGCGGGCGAACAGGTTATGATCGGTCAGTATTTGGAGAAGAGAATAGACTAGGGATGCTCCCCAGATCCCCGACTAGATCCCCGACTTCTTAAAGAAGTCGGGGATCTAAACACATCTATAGTACTAAATTGTAAACTTTTAAATTTAAATTTAAACTTTTACTGATGAATTTGGAAAAAAACCTAGAGAAAACAACACTTCCCTAAAATTAAAGTGCAAAGTAAGGGATGAGGTATCCTGTTTTTTAGGAGGACTTATTTAATGGGTAAATTCTTTCTTCCTCCTCTTCCCCCAGACGATCAACCATCCCAAAGCATACACCTTGATGTGTTGCTTCTGAGGCAACTAGAAGAAGCTATTTGCCAGAAGTTTTACCAAGCTTGCGGTCACATAATGCGATTTTTGTTGTCGAGTTGTCACTGGTATTTCACAATAAATGCTGGTACATTGACGCTACTCATTATCTGCTATGACTTAGAAAGTTACTGGCATATTGCGAATGTTGTTCCCGATCTTTTTAAAAAATTAAAACTGTTTTCGAATAGTGCCAAAATCCGCTTGTGTCCCCCAGTAGACAAGGGAGTTCCTTGGGAAGTTGGGATGGATGAAGTTTAGGCAAATTTAGATTAACTAAAAATTGGGGCTATGGGTGCTAACTCAATAAAGTTTTATTTTCAAACGTATTTGCGCTTGGTAGGATCGTATCAAGATCGGTCTCGATTACCAACTAATTTGGTAAAGCTATGCCAAGAAAAGAACAAGGATGGATTACGTTTCAAACCTCGGAGGAGGAGAGAAAGATTTTAGATGAATTTTGCCAACAGTCTCAGCGCACCAAAACAGAAATCTTACGAGAATTAGTGCGGGGTCTCAATCAACAGCCTTCTGTATCCCTATCACGGCCAACTCAGCGCAAAGGAAAAGATGATGCCTGGGGTAGTGAAACCATCCCTGAGATAGATGTTTTAAGTCAGAAAAAACGTTTAAAAGTCAGTTCTCGGAATATTTTAAAAGGAGTTGTCAAACGAGTTATTACAGGAGCTGTAAATACTGAGGTGACACTAGAGATCGTTCATAAAGTTGAACTTACCTCAATTATTACTAGAGTTTCAGCAGATGAGTTGGAACTGACAGAGGGTAAAGAGGCTTATGCTGTGATCAAGTCTAACGATATTGTTATTGCTAGCGAATAAGCTTGAGGTTTTTTTGTAATTATTTATACAAGTTTTAGTCAGGAACATTACATAGAATTCAGCCCGTCCATTATATCAGGACGGGCAAGGATGCCCATCCCACAAGAAGTAGATTAGGTCTTTTTTATTTGGAATGATTTTTGGTCAAAATTGCGTATTTTGACTATGATTCAACCTTGACGCCTCTCCAAAAGGCGATATAACCTTCAATATTTTTTGCTTTTTCCTTAGCACTGGGGTAGTACCAAGCAGCATCCTTGTTGAGTTGTCCGTCAACTTCAATGCTGTAGTAACTAGCAACACCTTTCCAGGGGCAGGTTGTATGGGTGTCGCTTTCCTTAAGGTATTCCTTGTTGACTGCGTTTGGGGGGAAGTAATGGTTGCTTTCCACAACTACAGTGTCATCACTTTCGGCTACAACAGCTCCATTCCAGATTGCTTTGGGCATAAGTGGCGATCGCTCTTTACTTTACATCTTAATAATAGGGGAAAGTTGGTAGTCCTGTGTTTTTAAATCGGGTGCGCTTGAGTACTACATAGCAGAGTTTAAGCGACTTAGGATTGCAATGGGAGCATCTTAATATCAGTTGTCAATTGATTAAGATTGTACGCATTAGTAATAATTTTCTGGTGTGAGGTAACTTTGTATTAATCATCAATATCCGCAAGTGCTTCGTCTAAGAGCATTCTGACAATTTCAGCTTTCTTCCTACCGTTCTTTGCAGCAAGGATTGACAGCTTTCTGTGCTGGGTTTCAGTGAGGTCTACGGTTAGCCTGACAGTTGGTTCTTTAGGTGCTACTTTGAATTTTTCGGACATTGACCCAGTTTTATTCTTGGACTCAATTGTGGTTTTGGATTTTGGTTTTTTGTCAGGAGTAGGGGATTGTGATGATTCAAACACAAAATCCTTGGCTAGGTCTTCGTTGTTGTCTAAAGGTTTTCTTTTACTCATTTCAGTAATTTCATAATTTCCTTAAAAAGTTGGTCGAATTCAACAGTGGATTTCCCCACACCGCCCTTTTCGTTGACAAATGAAATAACAGGCATTTTACTTAATGCAGTACTTAATGCAGTACTTAATGCAGCAATCAAGGTATTATAATTTTACCTCTATAAATCAGTATTTGAATGGAGAAAAGAACCACTGAAGCCTTAATGAAGGCTTACTTGTCGCTGCAACGAGTCGTTGGGGAGTTGTATGCAGAAATGGACTACGCGATTGAAACACGTAAATATAGCGATGCTAGCCTGCTCCAAAGTCAAGCGGATAAACTATATGAAATGGTAGAAAATCTGGAAACGGTAATTGCCGAGCAAGAGGAATGATATGAGCGATCTAGAAGCCCAAATACGAAATGAATCTCGCACTGCAGCACAATTGAGTCAAGAAGCGCTTTCTGCTTTTGCTGTGAAAAACTTTGCCCAAGGTAAAGCCTTAATGAAAAAAGCAGTTGAGGCAGGAAGGAATTGTCAGAAACTCATCGAGCAATATAACCAGATGGTAGAAGCAACATCTCAAAAATAAGGGTTCTTTCGTACTTAACGTGCTAATTTTTTATTGCAGTCGATAACTTTGCTTTAAAATCAAGGTTTACAGGCGCTTACAGTCGAAATTTCAGCCCGAATCCGCTCATTGCAGACAATAATGGCTGTAATAGAAGTCCCGTAAAGCTTTCAAGCTCATTTTTCAAAAAATTTAGCACGCTAATTACGCAAGAACCAGATTTTTTTCGGCATGAGTGAGGAGAATTATTTCAGTTTCGCTGAGTATGCGCTTGCTGAGAGAGTCAGGAGGGGATTTTAGGGTTAATGCTGCTCCAGCGTTCACTTGGGTCATGCCAATTTTAGTAGCAAAACTCAATAACGATTTCAAGATCGACAGATAGGTTTTCTGACTGCTGAGTAATAATTTCAACTCTTCCAGATGGGCGGCAAATCATTGAACAAGCACTCTTAAATCGGGATTTACTGATCGTTATGCCTACTGGTAGGGGCGCAAGGCATTGCGCCCTTACATCTTTTTCACCAGATGTCTATTGTGTTTCTGAGTGGGGACAGGTTGAATATGTTTACTGAGATGAGTGCTTATTTATAGCCGGAATTTTTAGGTGTACAAGTGATTTTTGCAATACGCTAGGCTTTACACTCAGCCAAACTTGGTTACGCTCGTCTTCAGTATAGCCTATGACAACTGCTCCTATCGGTGAGCCAACATCAGGATACATATCCGGTGTCATGTCTCCCGTATCAACAAAGTCTGTAATTTGAACAATTCCTCTTACGTTTTCGTCATCAATATCAACTAAGATTCCAAATGGGGCATGATACTCGACCTTGCCATGGATTAATTCTCCAAGTCGGTACTTAGATTTTATTTGATTCCAGAAATTGTTACTCATATGATTATTGTGGCTTCAGGATTCTGGGAAATTTATTCAGGACAGGAAATAAGCTTTGAGGAATCGGTAGTTCTATTTGCGAACCACCTTGATAAGGTTTTTCAAGTGGCTTAAAGTACTCATCATAGATTTCTCGATCAATTGTAACTTCCAAAACTCCGTCCTTGTAATACTTGTTGTACTCCTCAGCAAGACTTCTGCTATTTGGAGCAGCAAAGTAGCATTTGCCATCAGCATTAGGAGGCATATACGGGAAATCGGTAGGTTGAAAACCATCCTTCAAAAATTTCTGACCTTTCCCCTTCTGCGGAGCTTTATAAATTGTTACTGTCGGTGCTGCATTCAAATGATTAAACAGTTAACGAGCAAAAGTCTGTAATTTGAACAATTCCTCTTACGTTTTCGTCATTAATATCAACGAAGATTCCAAACGGGGCATGACGCTCGACCTTGCCATCGATTAGTTTTCCAAGTCGATACTTGGATTTTACTTGATTCGGTGAAGTTATTACTCATACGATTATTGTGGCTTCAGGATTCTGAGAAAATTGTTCGGGACAGGAAATAAGCTAACGGCCACAGCAACCGAGTATTATTGAAGCATATCGCAATACACGACAATCAAACAAGGTAATACATACTGCAGCTTCTCTTCCTTGGCTAGGATTGGTTACAATTTAGTGCAGGCAAGATGCCTTCTTTGTACGAAAGTGACTTATGTATCAGTCTCCCACTCTAGAACAAGCGCTGAAATATTACTTTGGCTACGACAGTTTCCGTCCCGGACAACGGCAAATCATTGAACAAGCGCTAGAAAATCGGGATTTACTGATCGTTATGCCTACTGGTGGGGGAAAGTCATTGTGTTTTCAACTTCCCGCACTCCTGAAAAAAGGTGTCACGGTTGTTGTGTCGCCACTCATAGCTTTGATGCAAGATCAAGTGGAAGCATTGCGAAATAACGGTGTTTTTGCAACATTTCTGAACAGCAGTCTTAATGCCTATCAAGTGCGATCGCGTGAAGAAGCACTGCTCCAGGGTAAAATAAAACTACTCTACGTTGCCCCAGAACGTTTGGTCAGCGAAAGATTTCTGCCTTTACTCGATCTCGTCCATCACAAAGTTGGTATTTCTGCCTTTGCAATTGACGAAGCCCATTGTGTTTCTGAGTGGGGACATGACTTTCGCCCAGAGTACCGCCAACTGAAGTTATTACGCAAACGCTACCCAGATATATCTGTCTCTGCCCTAACCGCCACAGCAACCGATCGCGTCCGTGCTGATATAATCCAACAACTAGGGTTAAACCAACCCAGTATCCACATTTCTAGCTTTAACCGCACAAACCTTTACTACGAAGTCCGTTCCAAAACGAAGTCTGCTTACGCGGAATTGATAGAACTGATTCGAGAAACGGATGGTTCGGGAATTATCTATTGCTTAACGCGCAAAAAAGTTGATGAACTCACTCTTAAACTCCAACACGATAAAGTTTCTGTTTTACCATATCATGCTGGATTAACTGATGAAGAACGCAGTCAAAATCAAACTCGATTTATTCGCGATGACGTGCGCGTTATGGTGGCAACAATTGCCTTTGGTATGGGAATAAATAAACCGGATGTCCGGTTTGTGATTCACTTTGATTTACCTCGTAATATAGAAAGTTATTATCAAGAATCAGGTAGAGCAGGAAGAGATGGAGAAACATCTCGCTGTCTGCTTTTTTATAACTTTAGTGATGTCAAAACTATAGAATGGAGTATCAATCAAAAAACCGAGCCTCAAGAACAATTGATTGCCAAACAACAATTGCGGCAAATGATAGATTATGCTGAAGGAACAGATTGCCGCCGCACAATTCAATTGGGTTACTTTGGAGAACGTTTTGCTGGTAGTTGTGGAAATTGCGATAACTGTCGGTATCCCAAACCAGAGGAAGATTGGACTATCGAAGCCATGAAATTTCTATCTTGTGTGGCTCGATGCAAAGAAAGGTATGGGATGGGTCATATTATAGATGTGTTGCGGGGTGCAAAAACCCAGAAAATTATCCAAAACGAGCATGATAAACTATCTACTTATGGTATTGGTAAAGATAGAGGTTTAGATGAATGGCGAATGCTAGGGCGTTCTCTGTTGCATAAAGGTTTTCTAGAACAAACAAGCGATGGTTACGCAGTCTTAAAACTGAATGCTCTCAGTTGGGAAATAATGCGCCGACAGCGAACAGTGACTCTTGCTATTCCAGTTGCACAAAGGGTAACCTTAACAGACAGGGATGCAAAAGCAGCAGAGGTCGATTTACTCTTGCATAAATTGCGATCGCTTCGCAAACAAATAGCAGATTCTCAATCTGTTGCGCCTTACGTCATTTTTTCTGACTCTACTCTAAAATTGATGGCACAGATGCAACCTAAAAGTTTATTAGAATTTAGTAAGCTCTCTGGGGTAGCCAGTCATAAAGTCTCGCAATACGGAGACCAATTTCTGGCAGAAATTCGTGCTTATCATCAAAAACAAGGTGTGCTGGAAAAGAAACTGAATTCTACACCTTCTGAAGAATTACCATTAGGTACAGAACTGTACACATTGCAATTGCACCAACAAGGTTTAAGCTTTGAAGAAATTGCGAAAAAACGCAATCTTCGCCCAACAACGATTGTCGGTCACCTTTGCAATCTTATTGAGAAGAAGCAGCCAATAGATTTAAATTTATTGGTTCCTGTAGAGAAGCAGGAAAAAATTATACAAGTTTTAGAAATTCTTGGGGATGTTCCTCTCACACCTATCAAAGAGTATCTTGGCGATCGCTACAGTTTTGATGAAATTCGTCTTGTGAAGGTAAAGTGGCGGTATAAAGGGAAGAAATGATTTTGGATTGGGGAATTGGGGAATTGGGATTGAGATTCCCGACTTCTTGAAGAAGTCGGGAATCTGACTCAATACGTTAGAATGAATACAAAAGAGTAAATTTTTAGCATATCAAAGCAATGGAGTTAGCAGAAAATGACGATGATGATATAGAAGCATTTCTACTTGAGAGCTATGAGAATCTAAATCAAATAGAACGAGACCCCTTGACTCACTTAGTCCGTAACTGCATCGATCATGGCATTGAGTTACCAGCAGAGCGGATTGCTTCAAATTTTAGCAATGGCAAGCGGAGTACGCTCAAGTTTTCTATTAAATAGAAATCGCGATTTCAGCAAAATTTTCAAGATCAACAACAACGAACCTAACTCTCCAGGTACGTTGTTGCGCTTCCACTGTCCGGGACGACAAAATAACATTTCTACAAGTTGGCGTTGTTGGAGCAAACTGACTGATTCAAACATAACTCTGACTGTCGGAAATTCATCTTTTAAACCAGTGCAAACAACCTGTGCATCTAGCAGTAAGTTTTCTTCCGCTATTTCTAACTTTACAGGTTTATTTTCAACTAAATTAAAGGGAGGTTTTTGAGTGAGAGCAACTTCCACCCCTCCTTCTGAAATCATTCTGGATACTCCCCAAAGACTTTGCTCACCAAACTGTAACCGAACGACGCGTCTCAAATTAAACCATTCATATCTGTCTAATTTGGGTGCATCCAGTAAAACCAGGAGAGAAATACCGATCGTTATTAAATTATAAGCACTCCAATACCAACCGATGCCGATCCCTTTGACTTGTAAATCAAGTTCTTGTGAGACTGTCGTAGTCCAAGAACTATCAAACATAAATATTCCTAAGTTTCGACACAAGCCAAGAAGGGTAGCAATGAATAAAATAATCAAAGGAATTGCTAATTGCCAGTTATAGTAATATTTTTCACTTGTTTCTCCTTTTGGTGTGACTTTAAATCCTGTATCAAAAGGATTTATCATCACTTTTATCTGATTCAATGCCAGGGGAAAACACAAAAGTAGGGAATAAATATCTGATAGGAAAGCAGAGCGCGATCGATAATTCAACCAAGAGAAAACTGCAAGGTTTATTATATAAAGAGGTAAATAGAAATATATGATTTCAACGGCGGTTGCATGAATGGGTATCACACCTAAAAATAAATAGGCTAGTGGGGTCAAGAGGAAGTAAACACGAGCTATACTGCTAGAGTGGTTTAACAATCCTTCCAAATGAGCCAATCTTTGAATAAGAGTCAATCCAGGAATTGTTAAAGGATTGGATTTAATAAAAAATGCTTGCAATGTACCTCGCGACCAACGCAATCGTTGAGTCACGTAAGCAGCAATGTTTTCCGCAGCTAAACCTGCACTCAATTGTTCGTTGAGATAAATTACGTTATAGCCTTTAGCAGAGAGACGAATTCCTGTGAAATAGTCTTCGCTTAAAGATTCTGTCACGAATCCACCCACACTTTCTAATGCACTCCGTCGAACAACAAAAGAAGTACCACAACAAACTACGCCACCTGCAGCATCACGAATGGGTTGAATTTGCCGATAAAATCCTTCTTCGTCTGGAGTGAGAATGTTTTCTAAGCCAAGGTTGCGGCCTATAGGATCGGCATTATAAAAAGTTTGAGGTGTCTGCACGAGTGCTACATTTTTATCCTGAAAGAAGCCAACTGTGCGGACAAGAAAATTTGTAGTCGGGACAAAATCGGCATCAAAAACAACAATCAGTTCGCCATTAGTTTTAGAGATAGCATGATTTAAATTTCCCGCTTTGGCATATCTATTATCGGGACGTGTTACATATTCACATCCTAGCTCTTTGGCTAATTTTTGCATTTCCGGACGCTTGGTATCATCCAGAAGATATATTTTTTTCTTAGAGTAATCTAGGGCTTGGCAACCAATAATTGTCCGCCGCAAAATAAAACCAGGTTCGCTATAGGTTGGTATCAAAATATCAACAGATGGCTTATAAATTTCATCAACAACAGCAACTGATTTTCTCGTTGCTTCCTGACGGCGATCTTTGAAATTCATTAGCAGAAACAACTGAATAATGGTGTTCAGGATCGCGAACATTTCAAACAAGAACAGCCCCAAGCTAAAGACGCCTACGAGAGGATTAGCTAAATTTAGAGTGGAAAGCGATCGCCAAAGAACGTAACGCAAAGTCAAGCATAGCAAAATTCCTACTATAAATCTTCGAGACCAAGCCTGAGGTTGGGGAGAAATTTTCATAATTGCCAAGACAGATAATAATAGCAACACAGTGGGTACTAGTAAATACTGTTTTGGCACTATTGGCACTGTTAACCAGATTGGCGGGTGCTTTTGCCATTCATGAATCTCGGCAAAAATATGGCTAATTCTATCATCACCTGCGAACCATGCTGCAATGACAATACCGAATAGGACAAAGATGCTTAATAGAAAAAATGTTGCCCTATGGACTTGGAAACCTCTCTGGCGAACAAGTTTGAGGCTGTATTTACTCAACTTTGTAATTATCATTTTGAAATTCCTTAACAGTGACCAGTGACCAGTGACCAGTGACCAGTGACCAGTGACCAGCGATCAGTTAATCCCCATACTTGTGAATCAACTTCTTTTTTCCATAAAAAAAGTTTTGGATCTGGTACGACTTTCGACTTGGTCAAGTTTGTGAATTTTTGAGTTAAACACAATTGTAAATATTTATGTATATTTTACAACAAATTACGAAGACTCTGTAACAAAAATAAAAGATAAATGGGTTGTCTAGATTAAAATGCCATGAGAAATCAACTCTTTTAAGCCAGGGGATTTTTCAAAAAATTCTCAGCCTGCATTCATTTAACTGCTGGAAATCCGGTTTAAAGTGATCTTAGCAATGAATTTCAGGAGGAGTGTTGCTCGAAAGCTTGCTTTAAAGTAGCTAAATACACCATAAGTTGTGTTTTAGGATTGTAAGAAAACCGAAATCACAATGTTCGCTCTAAACAGGTTTGTGTAAAAAGGTGTTCTATGGAGTTAGCAGATTTTCTTGGTCTTGTCCATCCAGCGATCGCAGTCTTTTTCGTATTTCCTCTGATTGGCATGGTAGTTAACTTTGCATGGCAAACACGTCAACGACGCTTGGAATCTAAAAATTCACAGAAAAGCAAGATTCCGCCTGTAGTGGGGGTAGAACACAGAAAGCTTGGCAATTGGCTAACAGGCGCAGTAGTGGGATTAGTATTGATAGGGCTTGCTTATCCAATTGGGAAAAACATTATTAAAAATCAATTGTGGAGTAAAGATGCGTTCCAGATTACTTTCATTCTTGTAATGTTTGCGGTTACAATTTCCTGTTTAGTTTTATTGTATCGTGTCAAACCACCGTTATGGCGGGGAGTATTTGCTACTTTAACTGGTGCGGGTATAGTCATTCTTGGCTGTCAAGATGGAGTCTTTCGCCGCACCAATGAATGGTACTGGTCTCATTACTACTATGGAATCACTGCTGCTTTGCTGATGATTTTTTCTTTAGCAATTGTTCCTGATATTTATAAAGATAGATCGAATCGTTGGCGCACAGTCCACACAATTTTAAATTGTATTGCTTTGTTACTATTTATCGGGCAAGGTATGACAGGTACAAGAGACTTGCTAGAAATTCCCTTAAGTTGGCAGGAACCTTACATTTATCAATGTAATTTTGCTAATAAAACTTGCCCTAGGGAGTAGGGAGTAGGGAGTAGGGAGTAGGAGGACAAATGACAAATGACCAATGACCAATGACCAATCCGGAACACAAGAAGAAATAGCTGAATCTTCATAAGATATCCACAAAGCTTGCAGATAATGGTATCTGCAATCTTACAAATTATATTTATAAAACTTATGTTGAGACTCTATCACGTTCTCCTTGGAGCTCTTGTCGTTTCAGTATTAACACCACTTGGCTTGATACAAGCTTTATCTAAATTTTCTGTCAATCGTAAATCGGTGCAACCTCCGGTTGTACAAGCGAGTGCTGCTAACTCACAACCCACTCAAGGTAATATCTGGAAGACAATCTTAGGGAAAACTAGTGCTCCATCAGGCTGGAGTGTTTCACCTTGTGAAGGAACTGCACCTTTACTGTGCATATCTTCTCAAGAAAAAGTTTTGGGTACGGTTGAGATGGGAGTATACGCTTTAGACAAGCTACCGAATTTTCAAAAAATGCTGCTACAGGCTGGTATTCCAGAAAATTCCAAAATAGATTACCAAGAAGAGAAAAACCAAAACCAGGTAACCTCAGCACTGAAACTTTGGACTTCTGACCAATATAGTATTTTGGCAAAAGATCGTCAGGGGGAGTATGGCAACAAAATTACCTTCTCATCTCAATCCCCTCAAACAGTGCAAGTCGGTCCACTTAAAGGAGTGTATTACGGATTTGCAGGGCTGAAAAAACAAGGTGGATCTCATGAAGAACATCGCGGTTTTGTTGCTTTTGACGGCAAAACTCTTTACGTCATTACAACTTCCTTTGACACAGCTTCGACAACAGGGAAGTTTGAGAACCTGGAAAATTTCCGAAATTTTGAACCTCACTTGCCTGTAATAGTACAGGGAGTCAACTTAATTAAGTAAGGGCACGGCAGCGCCGTGCCTTCACGGAAAAAGAACAAGCACATCACCTGTATCAATATACGTAACTGATGGGTGTTGAAAAACCAGCCATTAGGTTGATTTCAGGTGAATGCTTGGAAGAATTAAATTTCAGCAAATGCCCGTTCAATGAGACGGCGTGCCAAAGTTTGCGTCCCTGTATGCTCGTAGTAGTTGGTTGAAACATCCAGGAATGCAGCTAGATAGTCTAGATTATCATCTGCAACATCAAGGAAGCTTTGCAAGTTGTGGACAACTTTTTGGGGTGTTAAATCATGAGAAGCAACCAAACCGCTCATCCAACCCTTGACTGAGTCAAAGCTTTCCCCCATAAAGTTAAGTTTTCCGCGAGAATCACCACCAGGAATTGCATCTTGAATGTTTTGATAAGTCGCATTCTGTTCCAATTCTTGAGGGTTTGTCTGGCTAATGCTGGATAAGGCATGATTGATAAAATCAGGACCAAGAGGTAGTAAGCCATCTACGCAAACTAAGGCAACCATGCGGATGAGCGACTCACCACTATATTCACCCAAAGAAGCAACAAAATCTCCAATACTGTCTCCGGGAATACCGTTGATTTGACAGAAAGCGACTAACTCGGCAACTAACTTAACACACAAATCAATAGTTTGGGCTTTATCAGCTTTGGGGGTAACTTTGTTAAGAAAGCCAAAAAGAGGAATTTTTTCACCTACTTTATTCGCCAATGCTGCTGCACCAAGTGCTCTATCTGTACTGTCAACAGTTTGATAGAGCCACATTGCGCGTTGGTATCCTTGAGAGCGATCGTTGTAAAGGTAAATTGCTCTTTCACCAATAGCTTGAATTAGGCTGTCATCAGTTTCGCCAGTTACAGTTTTGATGGTATTGACAAATCCAACCACATTGTGCCATTGACCCGGAGCTACGAAATCCAGGGAGTTCAACATTGACACTGTCAAACCGCCAGTTGGTAGTTCGTCAACCATTTCAAAAATAGGTTTAGCCACGAAATACTCCTTGTTGCTATATAGTTATTCAAGGTTTGATTCCTATTTGGGGATAGGGCATAGGGGATTGGGCATCGGGAATTATTAAAGTCATTCATTGCCCATTGCCCCTTGCCCATTGCCCATTGCCCATTGCCCACTTATTTCAGTTTTGCCAAACCATTCAGGTTAAACTTTTGTATCCATGCTTCGCGATCGCTAGCTGTAAATGACGGATCGCGGGAAATCACTTTGACTTGGTAGCGATTGTTTACCAGTACAGATGTTTGAGTGTTACCCAATTGCCGTGCGGGATAGCCAGCTATTTGTGTGGTGCTATTTGAGTAAGTAGCAGCCGAGCCTGGAACACTCGTTGTATCAGAAATAGCTAACATGGCTATATCTTTACCGTCTTGCTTCAACTTAGCTTCAGCGAAGCCTTTTTTCTCTTGGGTAAAGACTCGTTGATAACCAGCACCAGCAGACGGGAAGAATTTGTTAAATTCGCTACCTTGGGTTGCTTCTTTAGCAACAGCTTGACCGCTTCTTTGCTTGCTACTTTCTTGCTGTACTTGATCGAAACGACTGGGTGCTTTCGTTGCACAACCGGTTGTTACTAGTAATAAACATAACAATAAAGCAACGAATACTCTACGGACTTGAGGGAAAATCATCATTTGCCTCCGACCTATGCTTAATCTACAGGCAATTCATTATCTGCTTTCCTGTAGTCTTTACTCGGAAAATTTACTTTCTAATAACTTTTGAGCGCAACTACCGTAAGGTAGGAAGTAGGGAGTAGGGAGTAGGAAGTAGGGAGTAGGGGTTGGGCAAACACCCAATACCCCTTGCCCATTTTTAATTGTTACGTTGTGCTATGACAGCGTAGAATGGGTCTCCCCCTCCAACACCCAACCACTGTAGTAGATTGGGAGCTGTTGACTGGCGTGCAATAACTTCTGGAGGGGAAAATCCCGGTACAGAAGAGAAGTAACTTTTCACCAGTGCAACTCGACTGGCTTCACTACCCTCACGCCACGCTTGAATTGCTTTTTGGAAAAACATTCGGTTGGAAAAACTGATAATTGCTAGACCACCCGGTTTAAGAATGCGGTGAATTTCCGAAAAAATTGCCTCTGGATACTGTAAGTACTGAACGGAAACACAGTTGAGTACAGCATCAAAATCTCGGTCTAGTAAAGGAAGTTGAGGGTTTTCGTTGAGATTTTGTACGAAGTAATGGTTTAATTGTCGATTGCGTTCTAGTTCCTCAGCATTCAGCCCATGTCCTTCTACATGGTCAAATTCCATCTCTTCTGGTAAATGAGATACCCAACTGCTCATCATGTCAAAGATGCGGGTTCTGGGTTTGAGTCGTTCGCGGTACAAGTCAGTCAGCTGTTGAATAAAGCCTTCATCCACATGAGTGACGAAGCGGGGGAATTCGTAAAACAGCTTGTCATCTGTGCTGTCTTGCTTATCGCGTTGCTCTGGTTTTAATGGCATAAATGTTTTTCAAGGTAGTAGTTACTTATGAAATGCTTACACCAAAATGGGTGAAAATTGGCATTGGGTATTTTTCCCTAACCCCTACCCTCTACTCCCTATTTGCGGCTGGAACAATTTTGATACCACAATACGTATTCTATAAATAGATACAAAAACTAAAGGAGCCAAACAAAAATTTGGCTGGTTTTGATTAAATGTTATATAAAGCACAGTCTATTTATCGAATTAGGGCTTTTACGGAGATTTTACCGAGCTTACCTTATATAAGCTTGTTAATTTGGATACTTCCAATACTGTTGTTTAACTCGGGACAAGACAGCTTGATGGCACACGATGAAGGGCTTTATGCTTGGCGATCGCGTTTCATGGTAGAGTCAGGGGACTGGATACATCCCTGGTCAACGCCCCATCATAAAACACCCGGTCCCTACTGGTTAATAGCCAGTGCTTATACGTTGTTCGGTATTAATGAAACCAGCGTGCGACTGCCAAGTGCGATCGCAGGCATCCTCAGCATACTACTTTTATATGAAATAGGCAGAATTCTCTTAGGGAAAAAAGTGGCTTGGTTAGCAGCTGCCATTTTAAGTGTCGAATTCCTTTGGTTGCAATACAGTCGCTTGGGTACACCCGATGTACCTATGATTTTCCTGGTACTTTTGGCTATTTGGTCTTTCTTAAAAGCAGAACTACATCCCCGATACCGCTTTGCTTGGAGTTTTCTTGCTGGTTTAAGTTTTGGTTTAGGCTTCTTAGTCAGAAGCTTCATGATAGTCTTACCCATCGTTGCTTTGCTACCTTACCTAATTTGGGAGCATCGCCGCCATCGTCATCTCACCAACCCAATGTTGTACTTGGGATTTGTCGTAGGTTTGATTCCCACTTGCATTTGGCTTTGGCTAAACTTTCAACACTATGGCAAAAACAGTTTTGCAGAACTCATCCACTTTGTGGTTGATTTAAGTTCTGGCGAACGGAATAATAACGGATTGGAGTTTTATTTCTGGAATGTACCCGTTCGAGCATTTCCCTGGTTCTTTATCAGTCTTTTAGGCTTAGGAGTCGTTCTGCGTCGTCCCGTTCCTCGCTACCATCTCATCCTTGTGGGCTTTCCTCTTACCTTATTTGTCGAACTCACTCTTTTCCCAACTCGCCTACCTCACTACAGCCTCACCCTCTATCCGTTCATTGCTTTACTTGCGGCTGTAGGTTTGAATTGGTTGGGTAGAGGTTATACCAATTTTCGTTTAGTCATGGAGACTCACAAAAGAACGAGAAGACAAAGTGTACAAGCAGTCCCCCTCTCCCCCTCACTCCC
>NZ_KQ976354.1:7124150-7181772 GCF_000346485.2 Scytonema hofmannii PCC 7110 | reverse complement strand
GTGATGCGGAAGTTCGCAAGTACGCTGCTATAGGATTGGTATTGGGAATAGGTTGGCTGATTTTGCCTGCAATTTGGATTGCTCGTTACCATTATGGTCAAAAGTTTTTAACAGTTCGCTATTGGATAGCAGGGTGGTTAATTCCTGCTTGGTTAACTTTGGCTGTAGCCGGTGGTACTGGCATCATAGGTGACTATAACCCGGAAATGAAAGCTTTTATTCATCAGCCTGAGATTGCTCGAGTTTTGTCTTCTTCAGCCATTCATTTTGTCCAGACTGGTGGAAAAACTGGAGTTTTGCTTAATTTCTACACTCCTCATCACGGAGAGAAGGTACAACAAGTTTCTGAACTTCCGCCTGCTAGCTATGCTTGGATTCCTACAAAAAAAATGACTTCGGTATCTCAGCCTTATCGTCTTGTGGGTACTGTACAAAAGGTAAATTTAATTCAACTTCTGAATAACGATAAGCTAAAAGAAAAATAGATATTGTTGAAACAAAACCATGCAGCAGTCTAACTTCCGATTAGACAATGATTTTATTCGTCAACTTCTTACACTAGCTGCTATTATTGCTGCTTTTGTAGTGAATCTTATCTCTAATATCTTTCCATTGAATGGACTAAGTATTGGTGAAATTTCTAATACATTGTTTCGAGATGTTCTCATTATTCCTGCTAACTATGCCTTTGCAATTTGGGGTTTGATATACCTGGGTTTGTTTGCGTTTGCAGTTTATCAGTTTCTTCCCAATCAAAAGCAGGATTCAGATTTACGCAATATAGGTTATTTATTGGTCATTGCCAGTCTAGCTCAAAGTATCTGGGTGTATCTTTTTCTAGATAGACTTTTTTTTCTTTCAGTAATAGCAATGTTAGGAATTTTGCTACCTCTAATTGTTGCATACCTGCGATTGGAAGTTGGAAAAAATCCGGTTTCTCGTATCAAAAAGTGGTGCGTGTACTTTCCTATTAGTATTTACTTGGGATGGATTAGTGTAGCAACAATCGTGAATGTAGCTTGTGCTTTGTATACTCAAAATTGGAATGGAGGGGGAATTTCTGGGGAAGTATGGACGTTGATTTTGTTAATAGTAGCAGCAGTTGTTGCTATAGTGCTCGCAATTCAGCATCAAGACAGCGCTTACACGGGAGTGACAGTTTGGGCGTTGGTTGCTGTTGGTGTTAAAAATTGGGATAGGGAAACTGTAAGAAATTTGGCAATAGTTTTAGCGATCGCTCTTATTGTTATCCTTACTACTAGAGTCTTAGGTAGCAAACGATTGGGGTAAATGTTTGTGGTTTGCTCAAACAAAAACTCGGCAATGAACGTAAATATTGAACATTACCGAGTTTATATTTATTGAATTACTTTAAATCAAACTACTCAAACCGCGCCAATAAATCCTCGCGTGACAAGCTCGAAAACTGCAATAGCAAACCCGCATACTCAATAGCTGGTAAATTTAATATTGGCTGAACAATTGTCGCTAACTGTGAGTCAAACTCACCAAAACGCGCTTTAAGTAAGTTTTCCACAATTTCACGCCGCTCCTGCTCCTTGCCGATCTCCTTGCCGATCTCCTTGCCGATCTCCACTCCCCTCAGCTCGGTCTGTTGTTCCCATTCTAAGTAAGCTTGTGATAAATTCATAATTAATTCCCTTTCTTCGGCATCAATAAAGCTACTTACTTCTATACTAACTTTCCAAGTCGCAAGCAGCTTGACAACCGCAGAGCGTCTAATGTCTTCTTTCGGTAGAGCCATGACCTCGGCAATCGCTTGTTGCTGAATTAGCCCTTTACCTAAAATTCTCAACCATAGAGTTTCTGGAGTTTGGGGTAACTTATCAATTGCAATAATCCCAGTTAAAAACACTTTTGACGGAAAGTAAATACCTGGTAGCCAAGTTTCATCCTCGCTGGCAATCAATTTATTTAGCAACTTATCCGAAATTGCAGCAGCAATAATCCACAATCGTGGTAGTTCATCAGGCTCAATTGTTTCTTCATCTCGATTCGCTTGACGCTGCAAATCAGCTTCAAGGTGAATTAACTTTCCTAAACAGCTACGAATTTCTCTTTCAGTTGGTTGTTTGCGAAAAGGTTCTAGTAAACAGGGTGTTGCTGCTATTCGTGCTAAAATTCCTAATTCTTGTGAAGAGGTTGTCTCTGGAGTTGATGGCGTAAACCAAATATCAACAAACCTCGGTTCCCCTGGAATTTCATAATTTGTCCTTACCTCACCTAAGGGAGATAAAAATTCTTCAAAATACTGCGAGCGAAAATTGGTCAAAAGGGTTTTTAGTCATTGAATTTACGTACTGCCAAGAAAGCATATATACAAGTGTGAAATTCAAATAATCAAGTAAGTTTGATTAATAAATATTGAAAATAACATATATTGCCTACGCTTTGAAGAAACATGGAGAAAAGGGTAAAGGAAAAATAAACCTGTGTTTAACACATGCCTCGTCTAACACAAAAGTTACATGAAGTTTTTCTAGCTATTGCTCGTCAAATCATTGTTGACAAACATGGTGGGGCGATCGCAGTCAACTCCAACTTATGCGAGGGAACTGAGTTTGCGATCGAGCTTTCAGTCAAAGCCAATCATTGAATTTGGGATGGCGCTTTCCGCTCATTGCGAGACAAATCATTGGAGTGTCAGGTAAGATTCAGTAATTACCTATCGTTACGATACTTTTAGTGTTGAAATATGACTGAACTCCTTCGTCGTGTCATTGCAGAACTTGAAAAACTCCCGGACGAACAGCAGAATGAGATAGCGACTCGTCTTTTGGCTGAACTTAAAGATGAGCAAGCAAAGGACAGATCGCATTCAAGCAACAACTGATTTAAGTAAGGGAACTGAGTGCTAAAAAAACTTGCTGACTAAGCAGCTAAACCCAGGTAATATTGGGCTGGTTAGCTCATCTTGTCGGTATAGGGTAGCTATAAGCTTTAGTACCGCATTCTGACGGCGGTAAATCTCAACCGTTTGTTCTTTAAGATTCACAATCCAATATTCATGAACGCCTTGTACTGAGTACAACTTTAGCTTAGCTTCCCTGTCGCGTTTTTCATTCGCTTTACCAGGAGATAACACCTCAACAACCAACTCTGGAGCTGCAGTTAGATGTCCTGCTTCATCTAGCAATCGTTCCAAACGTTCCTTACTTGCCCAAACGACATCAGGAATGACATTATTTGATTCTGAAAAAACAATGCCAGGGGTAACTGCAGGTTGTCCCAATCCACTCTCGTCTGACCATAGCTTCAGTACGGTTCCAATGTTGATACAAACTGCTTGGTGCTTCCAATCTGGTGCTCTAGTCACAAACAATTCTCCGTCAATAATCTCGTAGCGATTGACGCGATCGCCTTCAAAAATTTGCAAGTCATAAGTAGTCCAACGAACTGGATTAGTGGTGGTTGACTGCATAAAATTCCTTGCGACTATAGACGCTTTCACTCACAGAAATTTATTTTATCTCTCATTTTATCTACCAACTCCCTCCATCACCACCGCCTCCACAGTCACCACCGGAACTACCACCTCCATCATAAGAACCACTTGAATAGTCAGAACTAATTACAGGTATGGTTTTGACATCTGCCTTGTAATAGTCGCAACAATAGCATTTTTCAATCACTATTTTTTGACCAGGGTTGGCTGCAGTGGCTTGTTGCAAAATCTGTGATGTACGTTCCACAGTTAATTCCTTACAGGTAGGACACATAGTAAATTTACGGCTCTCAGGTGCATAAGCACGTATATGGATTCCTGAATTGCTAGGGTTAGGATAACATTTTGGACACCTCCACCCCTCGAAACTAACGCTACCTAATGTTTGAGCAGCTTGCTCTGGTTTGCTCAGGTAAGAAATAAGCGATAATGAGTTCAGTTTCTCCATTGGCTGTCTGCATTGAGCGCATTTTGCCGCTTCATCGTTTTCAATTTTGTTCACCCGAGAACGACCATTTGGTTCAAGTAAAGGGTGACTTAGAGCTTTTGCGATCGCTACTGCACTTCCTATGACAGCAATTCCTATCAATCCCAAGAAAATTACTTCTGGATGATATTTAGCCATATCCTCCATATAACGGGATTGATTGCCTTCTAAAGAAGAAACAAGTGCTTGTGTTCCAGCGACTATCCCTGAAGAAAATTCTCCTAATTTAAATTGAGGAATGATTTGTAACTCAATAATTTCCTTCACACGTCTATTCGGTAAAACTGATGGAGTTCCTTCCCCAGTTTTAATCTCTACTCTACGGTCATCTTGAGAAATTAAAAATAATACACCATAGGTTTTTCCTCTTTTGCCAAGTCCCCAGCGATAGAAAAGGTCTCTTGCAAACTGCTTTGGGCTGGAACTAGGTGCTGTATCTGTTACTGTCACCACAGCTATTTCATTTCCAGTTTTCTTCTCCAAATTAGAAAGAACTTGATTCAATTGAGCTTCTGTTTCCGGGCTAAGTAAATTTGCCATATCTGTCACCCAACCTTGATTGTTTAAATGAGGGTTAGGAACTTCTCGGATATTGATAGCTTCTGCGGGTACAGAAATACAGAAAAGCACGAAACAAATTAAAGTTATCAACAGAGTTTTTTTAACATTTTTTTTGAAGTTTTTGGACTTTGAACAAAAAAAGACTTATTTGTGTAAAGCATTAACAAACAAGAATTTTAATTAATTTTAATTGTAGTTCACTCGCGTTCTTCTTGTAATTCCAGCAACGATGCTGGATATGATTGGTTCACAGGAAAGAAGACTGTAGGAGAAACATGAAAATAATCTGCAAGTTTTTGAATATGCTCAAGTGTTAGTTTGCGCTTTCCATTTAATCCGTGACAAACTATTGATTCCATTTTAAAAATAGGCACTAAATCTTTTTGACGAAGGTTTAATTCTGCCATCAAAACTTTGATAAGAACTATTCCATGTATATCCGGAATAATATCTTGTTTTTCTTCATCTTAGTAGATTAACGTTCCTAAGAGGCTTAAATAATCTTTTCCATCTTGACTTAATTTTTTTTTATCAAGCAAAGAATCTACTACAGCTTGAGTCTTTTCTAAATCTTCTTCAGATTTAATTAGGACGTGGGGGGAAAGCTTGTAGAAGTTCGATGTATTCAGTAATGTATGTCATTTTATCATTACATTATTTACACAATATTTAACAAAATTTTAAAGTACCTGAAATTCTTGCTGTCCAAGGGAAATACGTCAATTAGGTAAAAAGGCCTCAAGTTCAGTTAAATCAAGAGCCACAGAGAAATCGATGTAAAACCTTTACCAAATCTTTGTTTGAGGCTATTCTGAGCCTAGTTTTTTACTAAAGTCCCGTTACCAAAAACTGTCGTTTCAGCCATGAGTCTTTGCCCAGAAACCCGGTTTCTTTCGTGTGAGTGCTTAAGTCCTAAAACAAAACCATTAAAATGGAACTCGAAGCTAACGGTAAAAAACTCAAAGTCAAAGCTAGCACTCAGCAAAAATTAATTACCGCGATTGAACAAGCTCAAAAGTTTGTAACAGGAAGCTAAAGAAATGTCACAAACAGGGGAGAATAACGAAAGAGTAAAAGTTGCATTGCTGATTGGAGTCAGTGAATCTGGTCTTACCCCGTTGCCTGCCGCAATAAAAGATGTAAAGGCAATGCAAAGAGTTTTAAATAATTCAGAAATTGGTGGTTTTACAGTAAGGTCTCTGCCAAATCCCGAGCGACAAGCAATGGAGGAAGCCATCGAAACCTTATTTGAAGATCGTCAGAAGAATGACCTAGTACTGCTTTACTTCTCTGGTCATGGAATAAAAGATGAAAACGGTAGGCTTTATTTTGCAACTCGAAGCACTCGTAAAAATGAAAAGGGAGGGCTAGTTCAGGCAACAGTAGTTTCAGCTAGCTTTGTGCAGGAAATCATGAGAAAGAGTCCTTCTAAGCGACAGGTAGTGATTCTGGACTGTTGCTTTAGTGGTGCTTTTGCTGAGGACATGAGAGTCAAAGATGATGGTTCTGTCGATGTCGTAAATCAACTGGGTGGAGAGGGGAGGGCTATCCTCACCTCTTCGACTTCAACACAGTATTCTTTTGAGCAAAAGGGATCGGAGTTATCTATCTACACTCGTTATCTTGTCGAGGGTATTGAGACTGGAGCAGCAGATACAAATGACAACGGTGTAATTACGGTTGACGAATTGCATGAGTATGCAAAAAAGAAAGTTCAAGAAGCTGCACCAAGGATGAGACCCGAAATTTATCCAGTCAAAGAAGGTTTTACTATCAAACTGGCTAAAGCACCACTTGGCGATCCAAGGCTTAGATATCGTAAAGAAGTTGAACTTTTCTCTCGTCGCGGTGAAATTTCTCCCACAGGTCGTACAGCATTAGAGCAGTTTCAAGTTAAGTTAAAACTATCCTCTGAAGAAGCTATTGTAATTGAAAATGAGGTTTTACAACCTTACCGAGAGTACCAAAAAAGATTACAAGAATATGAGCAAGCATTAGTAAAAGAAGTAGAACGAAAATACCCTATTAGTAGTGATACTCAAGTCGAATTGCAACGTCTACAGCAAATTTTAGGACTTAGAAATGAAGATGTAGAACCTATTCAAACTCATATAATTGCGGAACAAGAAAAAAAAGACGTAGCCACTCCTATAAATGAAAATTATCTCATTTCTATACGTAGACGTTTTAGACAGTATATAGGAGTGTTGAGCATCGGAATCGTGGGAATAATTATTGGTGGCACTGTAGTGTCCTTAATGTCTCATACACCTCTCATAAATTCCTGTGCTAATAAGCAGTATGTAAGCGACAATAATATTAGCTTGGGTGATAAAATTTTAGTGCAAGAAGATAGAAATCCTAACAAAGAATCTGGGGTTAAAGCACTTGCTAAGGGGAATTGTGAGAACGCTATTCAAAACTTCAATTCATCTCTGAAAGACAATCGGAATGACCCCGAAGCATTAATCTACTTGAACAACGCTAAGTCTCGTCTGGGAGTCGCTCAACTTACAATTGCAGTCAGTGTACCCATTGGTCGTAACCCGAATGTAGCAAAAGAGATACTGCGCGGTGTGGCTCAAGCTCAAGATGAAGTGAATCGCGATAACGGGATTAATGGCAAGCTATTACAGGTAGAGATCGCTAATGATAATAATGAACCTACCTTAGCCCAAAATATTGCTACCCAGTTTGTCAATGATGCCAGCATTTTAGCTGTAGTGGGACATAACGCTAGTGAGGCTTCCATTTCCGCTGCGCCAGTGTATCAACAAAGAGGGTTAGTTATGATCTCTCCCACCAGTTTTGCACTAAACTCTGATGAGATTGGCAACTATATATTCCGCACTGTTCCCAGGAGTGATGTTCTTGCTGTTACCCTTTCTAATTACGTTACTAATAAAATTGCCAAAAACAATATTGCCATTTGTTTCGATTCCAAATCTATCGAAGCTCAGTCTTTCAAAACTATTTTTAAGAAAACAATAGAGGCTGCTGGTCGCAATGTTAATCCTACACATTGTGATTTTTCTGACTCAAACTTCAATCCAATTGCAGTCATTTCTCAAGCTATAAACACTGGAGCAGATGGCTTGTTCTTAGCTCCTCATATAAACAGAATTCAAAAAGCTCTAGAATTAGCAAAAGCTAATCAAGCCAGTAAAAGACGGTTAGATCTATTTGGAAATTCCACGCTTTACACAAATCAAACCCTAAAGGATGGGCAAGCCAATGTCAACGGCATAATACTTGTTGTAACTTGGTATCCTACGGCAACTTCAGATAATTCATTTCTCACAAATTCTAAGCAACTTTGGGGTGGACTTGTGACATGGCGAACGGCGATGGCTTATAAGGCGACTAAGGCGATTATTACAGGTTTACAGCAAAATACTACTCGTGAAGGACTCCAACAAGCGATGCAAAGTCAAACTTTAAGCAATGGTAATGCCATCTTAGTCAAAGTTAGATCAAATCCTCGCACTGACACAGGTTATGAGTTTGTGCAACTAAAGTAAAAGGACTCTTGCTTATATAGCAAGAGTTGTCAGTTATTCCCCAGTGACTGGAGCGGTTGCGATCGCAACCGCTACGCGAATAGGCTTAGGGACTTCCAAATAAAAAAATATCCAACTTTCTCTTGTAGTGCGGTGCTCACAACCCGCTACTGATTTAGAACGGGCGTCCTCGCCCGTTCCACAATCACCGGATAATTTATTTTTTGGACATCCCTTAATTAAAATTTGTTTTTTTAGCAACACATTCTGCGTCTAACAATATCGATTCTCCAGCACTGAACGCAGTACAATCTTGCACAACCTTGGCTAAAGCGGGAACTGTTGCTTTTTGCAAACTCTCTAAGGTTTCTTTCATCAATTTTGCTAGCATATCATCTGGCAATTTTGGTGATAAATACTGCCGCAACCATTTTGTTTTTGTGATGTATTCTGGAGCAAAGACTCCTTTTTCTATTAAAAAGAAATCAACACCATATTTTTGAATCAAATTTCGGGTATCTGCTAGATCGGAACTATAATGAGCGCGAATTAAATCAGCTAGTCGTTGGCGAAGTTGGCGGTAATAACCAACATGATAAGCGATCGCATATTCACTACCAACTAAAATAGGACGTTGAGCAAAACTAGGTATGTTATTAGCTTCCCCTACCAAAGATGCTATGAGGGTATCTTTGGGATATTGTTGCAGAAATTGATATAAACCTGTTGTTTGACCTACTACATACGTATTACGGGGAAAGTTATTGTTCCAAAAAATATTGGGATAGAAAACAACGAATGCCCCAATGATAACTGTTGACAAAATTGCTAAAAGCTTGCGTTTCCGACTTGTGTTAAGAACGGCATCTAATATTAACGTGAGTGCGATCGCAGTAGCTAGAGCTAGAACAATTTTAGAACTATGCACTGTGAATCGGCTTGGAAGATACAGCTTGAACAGCAGAATATGCGCTGCAAAAAACAAAAATAAGGAAGCAACTATTAGATGAATCAGTATAGAAATATTCTTTCTTACCTGTTGAACGAGTGGGAAACGCTCTTTCAATCGCAGCAACAGAGGTAAAAAGAGTCCCAGAAAAACTATCGGTGGATTGAACGATATTCTTAGCCCAGCACGGCTTGCACTCAACCAAAATCGCCATGGATTGTCATCATGAAAAAAGCTCATTCTTCCTGATGAAAGAAACTCTGGTAATGTTCTTGCTTCTTTCACAGTGACTAAGGGCCCAAATTGCGAAGCATCTAAAAAATAAGGAAGCAGACTTCCCAATCCAACCACTATCCCCAATCCGCAAAACCAATAATCGCTACGTTCTCTAGACAATCGTGGTAAACCATTTTGAACCTGAAAAATTTGCAAAATTAAAACGCCAACGGATATCAGCACAAATCCAGGGTAGAATAATCCCAGCAGTGCTAGAAATACAAGGCATGGAAATAAAGAGCGTTTTAGTAGATAGTAAGTAAAGGCAAAGAAAAAAGGATATAGGAAAGCTCTAGATGTTGCTGAAAGGAGATCGTCTCCCAGCCATAAACCCTGATTCAGTATCACCGTACCGATAAAGCCCGTGACTGGTATTGGCAAAATTTCAACGCAAACACCAAAGCAATACACAGTTGTCATGACACCCAGCAGAACTGGTACAATATTACTAGCTAAGATTGGGTTAATTCCTACGATTGCTAGTATTTGATAAAAAGCTTTGTACCCTAGTGGCGAAATGGATTCAAAGTAATCGGTTATCAAATCTTTTGGAAACAATTCGTTATCTACAAATCGTTGCATCCAAAAAATATGCTGTCGAGCGTCATCTTGAATGATGTATTGATGCTGAAAGGTTGGTAATATAGCAATAACACTATAAATAGTTGCCACAGCTATACTTAGCGTCAACCAAAAGATTGTATAGCTTTTCGTTTTTTTAGTTAAAGCGGTAAATGGATGATATATGTCAGTTGCTGCCATTTTTGTTAATGTTTAATGTTTAAATAATTAGACATAATATAATTGACTGGTCAATATAATATAACTTTTACGAAATCATTATGCAGCCAGACACGCGAACAGGTAAAGATTCTCAATTTACACAATCTGTATGTCCAGCTTTTTCGCTTGTTCTGCCTGTATATAACGAAGAAAAAAGCATTGCAGCAACATTAAATAATTTGCGCCGTACCCTTAACTTAGCTAATTGTGAGTACGAAATCATTGTGGTTAACGATGGCTCTACAGATGAAACTAGTGATATTTTAAGCTCCCACGGTGACATTCGTATAATTGACCATATCAGAAATCGGGGATATGGTGCAGCGCTAAAATCAGGAATTCGCCAAGCTAAGTATCCTCTGATTGTCATTACTGATGCTGATGGGACTTATCCTAACGAACGGATTCCAGAATTAGTGGCTCTTACCAACCAGGCTGATATGATTGTTGGAGCTAGAATAGGGAACAATGTCACCTACTCACAACTCCGTAAAATCCCAAAGTGGTTTTTAGTCCGTTTTGCTGAATGGATTGCCATGACGAGCATTCCAGACTTGAATAGTGGGTTAAGGGTGTTCCGTAAAAGCATCGTTGAGGAATTTTTAAATATCCTACCTGATACCTTCAGCTTTACCACCACTATTACATTAGCGATGCTTACCAATCACTACATCGTTCATTATGTCCCTATTGACTACCATCATCGGGTAGGTAAGAGCAAGATTAAACCCATTCAGGATACTTTACGTTTTGTGCAACTCATTCTGCGCGTAGGAGTGTATTTTGCGCCTTTACGCGTTTTTTTACCTGTCGCTGGGTTATTTTTCGCTTGTTTTCTGATTACACTCTGTCAAGATATCTTTATTAGACGCGATTTAACTGAGCGTACTTTGATTCTCTTTGTTGCTGCTACTCAATTGGGTATGTTTGCTTTACTAGCTGATATGATTGACAAACGTAGTGGGAAAAGGTAAATTGCCCCTCATCCCCAACCCTTCTCCCTTGGGGAGAAGGGAGCGAGCATTCATTTCCTGAAGAGTCCACGTTGGAAGTGGGTATACACCACGGATAAAGCCGTCTTTCATTATTGGCTTCACGTCTTACAATTACTTTTGTAAATATTAAATATCTAAATCCTCCAGTTTTACACCTTTCCCTTCACGTAAACTTTGCCGCGATTTCTGAATCCGCTTTAAAAAACGTGAATCATTCTCTAGTTGGTAATCAAATAAATCTTCATCTGACTGTAACCCAATCAAAATTCCAATTGGTTTTCCATTATTGATAATAACTATTTCTTCGTTTTCAGCTAATTCTAAATATCTAGATAGATCGCTCTGAATTTCCGCTAGGGCTACTTCCTTCATCTGGTTCTCCTTCTTGCGCTAACCAAGTTTCTGCTTCTAATTTTGGCACAATCGCCAAAATCTCTACAGTCTCATCAGTTACGTCGTAAAAAACTCGTATTTCATCTACCCGAAGACGATATTGGGGTCTAGACATCCCTCGTAAACGTTTAATTCTACTTTTACTAACTTTTGTTGGTTCGTATTTTAAAAAAGTTTCTATCGCTTCTCTAACTTTTTGACGCACATCTGCCCTAAGACCGCGTAAGTCTTCTACAGCTTCCGGTGCTAGGATGATTTCATAGGGCATATCGTGTTTATTTTAACGGGACAAACGCATTTTAATATAACTTGACAAATATATATATATGTTAAGAAGAAGGACAAGCAGCGTTTGCGATCGCTAAGGGATGATTGTACAGAATTAATGAAACATAGTCAGTATCTAAAATATGTAGAGACACTAAAACTCCCTTTACAAATAATAAGAAGGGTCAACTTCAGATTCATCATTACTATTTCGCTCGGCTCGAATTGTCTGCATAATTTCCTGAAAATCTGAATCGTCTTTGAAAACACCCGCAAATTTTATCCAAGCAGGTTCTGAAGCCTGAACTGGCACATCCGGTCGAGATTGTTTCAATATGCTTAAGCCGTTCTAAAAATGCAGCTTTAATTTGGGTAATAGCTTCTTCTCTGTTTGGTGCTTCTACTCGACAGTCGGGCAACTCAAATACAGAAGCAGCAACATGCCCGGAGGCAAGATTTTCTAGTAGAATTGTTCCCTTCAGATTTGCGGATCTTTGCATACTGGCAGCGTTTCCATAAGCATTACTTGAAGCTAGGTTCTCGTAATGCTTGGTTCGGTACACCTACTCTAACTTTCTTCTGCGGGTGACGGCTTGGCGAACACCGGAAATCTTGGGTTTCCACGCGCTTCGGCACAAGCAGGGGAGTCCAACTCCCCATCCGTCTGTGAAGGTGTAAATCCTTCAAGGTAGGTTTGATTGACCGCTATCTTTCCGGTTGAAGAGATTTGCTCATGTGTGAGTAGATCTGAGTAGACTTTACCGAGCGGTATAACGGCAATCTCTTGCTAATCAATACTAAAATAGTATAATAATATTAAGCATACTAAGTAATTAGATATGGTCCCTAAGCCACACAATTCTCAAGATTTGGCGTCTTGGCAGCAAGTTCGCGCTCCCTATGGGACTGGCTATCGCATCAAACTTCTTTCACAACTCCTGGCTCGCAAATTTACAGAACGCTTGGAACCGTTTGGATTGACACCCTTTCACTGGGTTGTTCTGTGCTGTTTGTGGGAAGAAGACGGGTTACCGACATCTAGTATAGGGGAAAAACTACAACAAGTTGGCGGTACGTTAACTGGTGTCCTAGATAGAATGGAAGAACGAAAATTGATTCGTCGAGAACGGGATTCTCGCGATCGCCGCATCTGGCGCATCTGGTTAACAGACGCAGGTAAGGAACTCGAAACGGTGTTACCACCCATCGCCGTTGAGATTCGCGAGCAAGCAATGCGGGGTATTTCCTACGCCGAACGCGAGATGTTTTCCCAATTTCTTAGTAAGGCAATTGACAATCTTTCATAGAAAAACACCCGATTGGGTGATGCGATCTGAAAATTTTCCTTGGAAAATATTACGCATACTAAATAAGTTTTTCTCAATAAATACTACGCACTCTAAACAATTTCCAAAAATCATTCAGCATTCAATCTCTTCCAAAAGCAGTGGTACTGCTCTCTCCCCGTAGAGAGCAGTTAGCGTTAGAGTCTGATGATATTTATGAAGATATGTTACAGGTATAAAACCAACCTTTTATGAACACGCGATCGCCCATAAGCAAACTACTGCCACCCGCATTAAAGTCAAAAAACTATCAATTATTTTTTATTGGACAAGGCATTTCTCTGATTGGATCTTGGATGACTCAATTGGCTACAATTTGGCTGGTTTACGATTTAACCAACTCCGCCTTTATGTTAGGTGTTATCGGCTTTACCAGTCAAATTCCTAGCTTTTTTCTAACTCCTTTTGGTGGGGTATTTGTCGATCGCTTTTCCCGTCAACGAACTCTCATTGGTACACAAATACTAGCAACGATACAGTCTTTGGCGTTAGCAGTATTAGCATTTACTGGGACTATCCAAATTTGGCACATCATTGTTCTAAGTTTGTTTCAAGGATTTATTAATGCCTTTGATGCACCAGCCAGACAAGCATTTGTGCCAGAGTTAGTGGAACGTAGAGACGATTTAGCCAATGCTATTGCCATTAACTCAACCATGTTTAATGGGGCGAGGTTAATTGGTCCTGCAATTGGGGGATTACTTATTGCCAGAGTTGGTACTGCTTATTGTTTTCTCATTGATGGGTTGAGTTATATAGCAGTCATTCTAGCTTTACTGGCAATGAAAATTAAGCCTTTACGAATGACAGCAACTCATGGCAACCCTCTAGTAGAAATTAAAGAAGGATTTGCCTATGCTTTTGGGTTTGCACCCATTCGAGCTATCTTATTAATATCAGCTTTAGTCAGCTTTTTTGGAATGCAATACACGGTTCTTGCTCCAGTTTTTGCAGAACAAATCCTCAAAGGTGGTGCAGAAACTTTAGGTTTCTTAATGGCAGGTTCGGGAGTTGGAGCGTTAAGTGGTGGGATTTATTTAGCAACACGAACAACCGTCGTAGGGCTTGGAAAACTGATTGTGTTAGGTCCGACTGTTTTAGGAATTGGTTTAATTGCCTTTGCCATATCGCGCCTACTTCCAATTTCTTTGCTCACAATGCTGTTGATTGGTTTAGGCACAATTCTTCAAATTGCCAGTGGTAACACAGTTTTACAGACCATTGTTAAGGAAAATATGCGCGGACGAGTCATGAGCTTATATACAATGTCATTTTTAGGCACGATCCCCTTTGGTAATTTAGTGGGAGGTGCATTAGCTCGTCAAATCGGTGTTCCTACAACTTTAATCATTGATGGTATAGTTTGTATTTTAGGTTCCATATATTTTGCCAGACAGTTACCCTCCTTAAGAAAATTAGTTTATCCAATTTTTGTTGAAAAAGGTATTGTAGTCAGTGCCAAAGGATAATTCACTTTTTAAAATAGTGCAATCAGTTTATAATGGCTACTAAATTATAGATAAATAAAGCACTAAAATGGTTACTAGCAGGCACGAATACTACATTTCACCAGAAGAATATTTAGAAGCTGAGAAATCCAGTCAAATTAAACACGAATATATTGATGGGCAAGTTTTTGCAATGACGGGAGCAAGCGATGCTCACGTTACCATCACTATAAATTTATCAATCCTCTTGCGAAATCATCTTCGGGGTAGCAGTTGCCGTCTTTACGCGGTTGATATGAAAGCACAAATTGAAGCCTTAAATTGCTACCACTATCCTGATGTCATGGTTACCTGTGATGCAAGAGATAGAGAATTTGAATACTTTAAAAAGTTTCCTTGCTTAATTGTAGAAGTGCTTTCCGATTCAACAGAAGCGTTAGACAGAGGTAAAAAGTTTGCTAACTACCGACACTTAGAAACACTTCAAGAATATGTCCTCATTTCCCAAGACACAATGATTGTGGAGTGTTTCCGCCGCAATCAGGAAGGTCGATGGGAACTTTTTTCGTTTGAAAAAGACGAAGAAGTGCATTTAGCAAGTGTTGATTTTCGTTGCCCAATAGTAGCAATCTATGAAGATGTTACTTTAGCTGGAGAACCATCATGAAAAATTTTAAAGTAGTAGGGCTATGCCGCACAAAATATCATGTGGTGGGCTTTAGCCCTACCTACATACAGTTCAAAAATCAAATAGGAGTCCTATATAGGATATAAGTATCAACAAACAATTATGCTAAAACTTTCTTAGCGTCTTTGCACCTTTGCGTGAAATAATTTTATGAATTTACATCGCAGTCAGTATTTGCTCTGTTCTTTCAATTTGTTCTTGAGTAAAAGCCGCTTGCTTAAGATGACTTAAAAAAGAGCGATCGCGATACCTAGAATCCAACTGTATAGCTTTTGTATAGACTTGTTTAGCAGCATCTTTATCGCCATTATCCCAATAAGCGATCGCAGCAGCAACCAAAGGATGAGGATTACTAGGCTCTAATGTAGCAGCACGTTCAGCACAAATAATAGCAAAGTTATAAACTTGTAGCCGATGTAAAGACAAACTCAAATTAAAGTAAGCAATTTCATTATTCGGTTTGAGAATAGCAGCCCAAGCGTGAACTAATGTTGCGACTGGTACATTGCCATCAACTAAATAGACAATTCCCAAAGCATTGTAAGCAGGAACAAACAACGGTTCTTGATAGATAGCTTGCCATAAAGAGATAGCCGCATCTTTTTCCTGACCTGCTAAATGCTGTGTCCAACCCAAATTCACGCGTCCCATGATATTTTTCGGTTCGAGTTCCACAGATTTTTGCATTGCTGTAATGGCTTCAGGAAACCGTCCTTGTTGGCGATACAACAGCCCTAATTGTCGGTACTCACCACCAGACTTTGCAGCCAGAGAAGATGGAATCAAAGCAAAAGTCAAAAATAAACTGGTACAAATTCCACTTGTTAATTTTGCTTTTGCTAGTTTCAACATCTTCATTTCGAGTTTCCTTTTATTTGGATAAAAAACTGCAGAGGCGCAGAGGAGAAGAAGAGAGTAAGCTTAAGAATTGCTTGACCTATCAGAATTTATGTGGCGGACTACTAGTAGTCTGTAAACTCACAAGTGACGAGTGAAAAAAACCGCAAAGACGCAAAGAGCGCAAAGTAAGAGGGAAAGAAGATGAGGATGGACATTAGAAAATATCGTAGTGTAAGTTTTTTTCAAAACTTCTAAAGCAGAATATTGGTGTGGTTCCGTTATTTCGATGAAATTATATTTCATAAACAAAATTTACTTCACTTTTTCTACCAATAGACCACTGGTTTCAATATCTTCATTTCGAGGTTCCTTTCTGAAGTTTCAGCTAATCCAATAATTCTGGATTAATTCCTAACGCATTCAGTTGTTCCGGAGAAAGCGATCGCAATTTTTCTACAATTTCCTCTCGCTTTTGTCGCTCAATATCGGCCCTTTGTCGCTCAGCCTCAGCACGTTCTTCACCTGTCAGAAGCAAATTTCCCTCAGCATCCCACCATCGCAACCACGGCAATTCTGCATTTTGATACCGTCCTTGCCAAATTCCTAACTCTACTCCCATTGGTGTAATAGCATAATGACCCCTTTCATTGGGTGTTATCAGTTGATAGGCATTATCTACGAGACGGTATACTTCTACCCCCGCTTTTTCTACTTCATAAATCGCATAATAAGGAATGCGGATCGCCTGCTCGTAAACCCAAAACTTCCCAACTTTCCCTTCTCCTCCTTGTGATGGCGAAGTTTTATCTCGTTCTTCACTCCCATCACCTGAGACAAATTCGATCGCAATCAACGGTGCAACATATTCCTTCCACAAAACGTAAGAACGGCGCATTTTGCCCTTAAGAGTTGGCGGTACGTTCGGGACGTAGAACCAGTCCGGTGCTTCAGCCCCCCTCTCTGGGGGATCTATTAACCGCCAGTAGATACCAGAATCTTGACCGATACAGTACTGACCATCAGGATGCAGCGTTTCCAAAACAGGTTTAATCGAATCTGTCAGTAGAATACTTTGAGGATGTTCTTGTAAGTTTTTCACAAATGTCCCGTCCGAGTCAGGCAATTGCGTGTGGTCGGGTAAACTCAGCACTGAGTCAGTTGGTGTAGTGACAGAAGTCATAAGATTTACCATTTCTTTATTAGGTGCGACTAGGGATTGGGGACTAGGAAATTAACCTCTATTGCTCGTTACTCATTTTTAGAGTTTCAGCTAATCCAATAATTCTGGATTAATTCCCAATGCGTTAAGCTGTTCTGGAGAAAGCGATCGCAATTTTTCTACAATTTCCTCCCGCTTTTGTCGCTCAAGCTCAGCTCTTTGTTGCTCAGCATTGGCTCTTTGTTGCTCAGCATTGGCTCTTTGTTGCTCAACCTCAGCACGTTCTTCACCTGTCAGAAGTAAATTTCCCTCAGCATCCCACCAGCGCAACCACGGCAATTCTGCATTTTGATACCGTCCTTGCCAAATTCCTAACTCTACTGCCATGGGTGTAATGGCATAATGACCTCTTTCATTGGGTGTCATTAGCTGATAAGCATTACCTACGAGACGGTATACTTCTACCCCCGCTTTTTCGACTTCATAAATCGCATAATAAGGAATGCGGAGCGCCTGCTCGTAAACCCAAAACTTCCCAACTTTCCCTTCTCCTCCTTGTGATGGCGAAGATTTATCCCGTTCTTCACTCCCATCACCTGAGACAAATTCGATCGCAATCAATGGTGCAACATACTCCTTCCACAAAACGTAAGAACGGCGCATTTTGCCATTAAGAGTTGGCGGTACGTTCGGGACGTAGAACCAGTCCGGTGCTTCAGCCCCCCTCTCTGGGGGATCTATTAATCGCCAATAGATACCAGAATCTTGACCGATACAATATTGACCGTCAGGATGCAGAGTTTCTAAAACAGGTTTAATCGAATCTGTTAGTAAAATACTTTGAGGATGTTCTTGTAAGTTTTTCACAAATGTCCCGTCCGAGTCAGGCAATTGCCTGTGGTCGGGTAAACTCAGTACTGAGTCAGTTGGTGTAGTGACAGAAGTCATAAGATTCACCAGTCATCTATCTGATTTTTATTGTAATAGCAATCCTAAATCAATCGAGAAAAATTAGATCCCCGACTTCTTTGATAAGTCGGGGATCTGGAACACTGAAAATTTTCACAAATCAAAGAAGATTGCTATCAGCGATCGCCACTTCCAGATCTATCTCCTTAATATTCAAAGACACTCGCTAATTCATTAAGTTTTTTTAAACTTCCATTGTATACCGTCAAAGAACAAAACATATGACCAATTGGCTAAAGACAGATGAGAATGTGTGATTAATATCACTGATGTGTTTTTTGAAATTTCTTCAACAATTGCTATAACCTTGTCAGCTGTTTCTGAATCCAAATTTGCGGTGATTTCATCTAATAAAAGAAGTTGAGGAGAATGCACAAGTGCGCGTGCAAGCGCAGCCCTTTGCCGTTGACCTCCTGATAGCTGGTTTGGATAATCATTGGCTTTGTGCTCAATACCTAGGAGAGCTAACTTTTCCTTTGCAACTTTATCTGCAATCTTCTTCCTTTTTCCATTACGAAGCCAGAGAGGAAGTGACACATTTTCAAGTATGGTCATATGAGACCAAAGATATAGCTGTTGAAATACCATGCCAATTTCTAAGCGATGCTTACCGAAATTGCGTTTTATAAACCCTGGCTTAGAAACCGTTTCTCCATTAAAAATGATTTGCCCTTGATTAACTTCTTCTAAGAATGCAATACATCGTAACAGAGTTGTCTTCCCACACCCGCTTGGTCCTTGAATCACCATACTTTCACCTTTTTCTAGAGAAAAAGAGACATGACTTAGAACCTGAGTGCGATTAAATTCTTTTCCTATATCTTTTACATTTAGAAATGAGTTTTCCATTGTAGAAGTTATATTTTTTCAATTCCGCCTAATCGTTTAACACGTTGTACTCGCCTTAGAAGAATATTAAGAGGAATTATAGTAATCATAAACATAATCGCCACAGCAGAATAAATTTCTAGTGGTCGATATGTTTGAGCAATAATCGAGTTTGCCGTGTGTAGAATTTCCGGAACAGCAATGACTGATGCCAATGTAGAAAACTTATAGGTTGTTATGTACTGTCCCATAAGAGGTGGCCAAGATTTACGGATAACCTGAGGGATAAGAATATAGCGAATTGCTTCAAGGCGAGTCATTCCCGTACAATAAGCTACCTCAATTTCGCCAATAGGTACTGAGTTAATTCCTCCTCGAATTATTTCAGCCACAAACGCGGAAAGACTTAAACTGAGACCAAGAATAGCACAACTTTGTCCCTCAATAACTAAGCCAGGAATTATCAGTGGCAAACTGTAATATAGCCATACAAGGAGTACAAGAGTTGGAACCGCAAGAAAAAGCTCAATTAAAAGTCTAGCCGACCATGAAATGAAATTGAAAGAAATAAGTGATAAAACTCCTAAAAGTACACCTATAATAGTTCCTAACGTAATACTTCCAATGCTAATCCAGGCTGTTGTTATAAAGGCAAAATAAAGTGGTAAAAGATTGTTCCAAACGACAGAGAAATTCCAGTCCATATGCAGATTACTTCTTACTAAATTCCCAAACTTTTTTAAGATGAAGCCAGTTAGCGCCAGCTTTTCGTTCCCATTCAAGAAGCTGTCCTTGATAATCGAATGCCTCTAAACTACTATTTAAAAAGTTAAGAAGTTCATCATCTCCTCGACGTACGGCCCATGAAACAGGAGTCAAATTATATGGAGATTCAGCAAATAAGTCTTTCACCCGCGTTGAGTTGGCTTTGACAAACTGAGATGTTACATAAGCGTCACCAAGTGCAATATCTGCTCGACCACTTATAACTGCTTGGAAGACAAGTGATTGATCCCCACCAGAATATCTAGTAATCTTTGCCTTTTGAAAATTTGCTCTTGCATATTCATCTCCCGCTTCACCTTGAGTCACTGCAACTACAACTCCAGATTGGTCTATACTCTGAAGATTTGTGAAACGGCGATCGTTAATCCGCACTACTGCACTATTACCCGCAAAAAAAAGAGGTCTAGTAAAATAGACAGACAACGCTCTTGGAACAGTTACAAAAGTAGGAACTATTGAAACATCAAAGCGATGAGAGTTAAGCCCAGCTGCAAAGTTTGCCCAATCTGTCTCAATAAACTCAAGCTTCCATTTATTCAAGCGAGCAATTTCTTTAATCGTTTCAACATGATGACCTCCTAACTCACCAGTAGTAGGGTTTTTCGTAGTTGTTGGAGGAAAAATTAGATATCCAACTTTTAACCTTCCAGTAGAGGATATTTCAGACAAAGTGGACTCATTGACTCGTGGAGAATTGCTAGTACACGAGCTAAGAAAAAATAAAATAGTAATAACCAGTGCAATACCCAATGTCAGTAAACGACGAAGCCCACTTTTGCTGTAACTCATGTTTAATTTGTTTTAAAAAACTATGAGATAAACTCTTATAGCAATCCTGTTTGATTTGAGGGAAAATACTGAGCCTCAGAAACACGCTATCCAGGAGATAAAGTGTTTCTTTATCTTGTAAATGATTGAGAATTTCCATATCCTCATCAAACCAATATGTGTCAATATTGTATCAACTCATAAATTTTTACTGTCATTACAGGACAGTGTATTACTGAATCTAAGAATACAGTATACCAGGTGAGGTCTGTAAATGTTATGACAAATTATGAGTATTAATATGTCTCCTCTCCGGAGCGTTTGAATCAGGAGCCTATAAGAAAGGAAACCGGCGAAACTGTAGCAATCCTAAATCATTAATAAGAAATTTCCGACTGCTTCGGTGAATATAATTCGCGACTATATAAACAAAATCCACCTACGTGAACTTTACTAGAATAACCTGCATAGACAGGTTTGGCCTATATAGCCTTATGTTAGTCAAGAATTCAAGGATAAATTTATTAATGTTTTAGAAGAAATTTGGTCACTAAGTATTGACTTAATTATTTTGAATTTATCTGAATCTGATGATTATTTTCGCTCTTACATGGAGTCACTAAAAATTGACCATATATATAGAGGCTAAAAATATTTATATTTATTGTATATCTGTCAATTTCACGAGTCAGTTTCTCAACAAGGAGAAATTAGCTTAATCAAAAAAACTTCTAGTAGATTTAATCGAGAATGTAACCAATTCTCTCCGTCTTCGAGAAAGCGTGAGTCCTACTCGTTCTTCAAGAACAATTAATACTTACTTGTTTTTACCAGTTCATTTCTCTCGTTAGTTAAAACTTTATACTCTTTCAACATTTCTTCTGGTGTCTTATAACAACCAATTTCTGCAACAAAAGCTTGAACTCGGGTGACATAATTGTTACAATCTCTTGCTGCCTTTCGCCTATCTTGTTCTCTCTGATTAGGATTCAAGAAAGCTAAAAGCCCTGTTAGGATAGCACTAAGCGCCGCTAAAAGGGCGATTTGGATTTTATACTCCGAGAAAGTCAGTACAGCACATAAGGCAGAGAAAATGGTTCCAGATACTCCAAGAATTAGATAAGTCTTACCCCAGTAGTCAGCGTACTTAGAATGTGATTGCTTTTCCTTCTCAAAGCGGAGAATATCGGATTCACATTGTTTCAATAGCTCGTTTTTAGAAGTTAATGATTGCATGTTAATAGTGCTCCTAATTTTGGCTAAAAAAATTTCTCAAAAAAACTGAACAATCAGTGAAGAGGGACAGGACAGTTGTTAGGAAATAGGAATTTTCATAGATAGCATTCGCTTAAATGGCCGGAAAAGCCTAACCTTTGGTAAAACTCTAACGTCCGCTACCAAAGATTCTCTTGCGCCCGACCTCAGCACGTTCTCTCTGACTTGATATAATTCATTACCCTGTCCCAAATCTGCGGCTAGAGCAATAACTTCTTCCACTCCCCGCTTATACTTGAGATAGGAACTTCACATGGAAGTACCAACTCCACTAGTTTCTTAACACCTTTCTAGTTGCAGTTAATTCTGGTTCATTTGCAAATAGTCCTGGCTGAAACATAATCTCAGTTGCAATAACCCTGATTTGAAAAATTCTTGATTGTTGGTTTGAGCATTTATAATTACAGACCATAACACATAGAAGCTATCATCGTCACCTTCGCTTTTCGGAAAGCTCTTCCAAAGTGTTTAGTAGCCCTAACCACATCATCCTTTGCATGCGAAAGACAAAATTTCTCCCATTATTAATAATTTCCTCGCCTTTTTCCTGTTTGCTTAACCAGGAGATAACATCTTCAAACATCTCAAAATGTTCTGCAACTGCATGAACTTGAAAAAAGTGAAGACCTCGTTTGTCAACACCAGATTTTTCAAGAACACGTAGCAAGAGCGCATAATCTGGTTTATCAAGAACTTCATAGACTGAAATAGCAGCGATCGCTTCCAAAAGAGGTGCATCTCTACAAAATTTCTCCCACGAAGCATTGAATTGATACGAGAATATAGAGTCTTGTAAAAACTCTTCTGAATCAATACCTACACAGGATAAAAAATCTCTATATAATTGGTTATGACTTGGTCCTTTTCTTCCACCTAATTCTTCTATTAAATTCCTTGCTAAACCTCTCCATAAAAACTCATTAATACCACATCGTTCTCCTAATATAAAATTCAAATGGCAAAAGTTATATCGCACGAAGTAGAAAGCTTCTGCAAATTGTTTTAAACCTTCTTCTTGCATTATTAATTTATAGAGATGATGCTCTACTTCTAATTCGCTTAAGATACTTTCCTCTTGAGCGATGATTGATTCAACTAGGCTGGATAATGCGATCTTTTCTAAAACATTACTATTCATTTGAGTGTGATTTTTCAAAATTTGTACAAGTCAAACCTACAAATATAGCGCTTCTCACTTGCATCTAATACAGTGCTTGTAGGACAGGCATCTTGCCCACTTAAAACGGGCGAGACGCCCGTTCCACAAGACAATCATTTAAATGTATTGTGGCCAACTATAAATCGCTATATTTTAGATGCATTAAAGCACATAACTATAGAACTTATAATAGAATTTATAAATCATAATCGATGATTTATGAAATCTTTATAGTACTGTAGATAGGGCTATGCTGAACAAAAGCCTCATATGGTGAGTATTATCCTCCCTACGATCAAATGTTCTATATAACTTCTTTGCTATCAAGATTTGTCTACCCTATTTTGACTTACAAAGATACTCCTATACCCGGACTATCTTTGTAATTTTTTGACAAAGCAGACCACCATATTATTGTGTCATTTAATCTGAATCTTTGGAAGAATTTCTATAGCAGAATTAACTGCCGTAGTCAATTTCTTTTCGTCTGGATGAAAGGCAAAGGCTGGAGCCGTCTTAATATTTTTCAATCTTTCGATCTTGATGACCTGTAAGTTGTTCTCATTGGAGATGTACTGACAGGTCAAACTATCAGACAAAAATACAGGAATAACATCGTTCGCTCTTCCTGCGGTTGCCAATAGGTGGCTAATAGCTTTTTTTCTGTCCTCAAATTCCTGATGTTGATATGAATCGCTAAGCACTGCAGCAGCCCAACTTCCTATCTCACCCCTTACATGAAGCAACTGAACGCGTCTATTAGGCAAGTCTTCAAGCATGGCAAAGTTTTCGCCCTGCACAGGAACAAGGACAGCAGAAAGACTGAAAGGTTCCTCTCTACATGACTGAGAGAATCGGTAGTCAAAAAAGCGCTCTGGTAGTGCAAGAAAGAAAGGTGCAATACCATGAACTCGTCGTTCTCGGATTGCCAAAGGCATTTCCTGCCAAGTCAAATATTCCCAAATTGTATTGATCCCCAATAATCGACCAATTTGCTCGGCGTATTTAATGGCTAAACCAGTTGGGGGAGAACCTGGTTTATCTGGAATCTGGGACCAAGTTGGAACCTCAGTATATCCAAGTGTCCATGATTGGTTTTTGGCTATTTCATGCCAGCTATAATCTGCGCCTTTGCCTTTGACAGCAGATCTATATCCTGCAGCTTCGAGCAGCTCATTCACGATTCCGTCAATTTCATCAGAGGCTGGAAAGGGATCGTGAGGTAACTTTTGGCGCGTTTGATCCAGCCGCCGTGCTAAAGAAACTGCTATGCGATTAACAATAGCTTTTCTCGGAACGCTATCGCCGCGTGCCCACCGATAAAACTGTGTTTCTCCAACCTGGATTTCATTCATCAACTCTTGGTTAGTCCATCCTGCTTCTTGTAGGTATTTTTCAACAACTTGAACGAACTCAGACTTAGGTGGAGTGCTTTTAGATTGATTGCGTGTTGAACGTGTCACAAAATTACCCACCTCCTCATTTATAGAATTTTTTAGTTCTTCACCTATAAGTGGTCACAAAAGGTAGGCGCACCTACCCAGAAATAACTCTGCCTTCCCTAAAGCACAGCGTACATTTGTACTCGCGTTCGGGTAACTCAGTTTTTTTGCATCAGAAGTAAGCACGTCAAGAGCATGATTGTCATGACATTATTTAAAGGTTGTCATGACAAACTTTAAATGACGGTTTTATACTATCAAAATTTTGCACTATTTAATAACAATCTACATAAAAGCACACCAATTTGGAACCGAGCGACTGACAAAGAGAAATATTCTCAAATTTTTTCATAATTAGCTAAACTCAACCAAATTACACTAAAACCTGGTATTCCTCGCTCCCAAAGCTAATTTCACCTTTAAAAATCTGCAAATCGTGACTGACGTTAAAAGCTTGACACTTGAAGCAAAAATGGATAATATACCTATAAAGTAAAAAAAGTATAGACTGTCCTAGAAAGACAGCATACGAAGCAACAGCAGGCAACTGCTTTATAACAATTCGGGTAAAGATGTCCGATGGGTATCTTGTAGATCGGTTTGTTTAAACTAAATAGCTTTTCCTCGCAGGTAATGTAAAGTTACAGCGATCGCTAAAAACTGTCTTTAAAGGACAAGTTTATATGAAAGCAAGAACTAAGACTTTACCAATCTGGTTGGGCATCAATCTCAAAAGTAGGGTACTCTAGCAAATTGCGATCGCTATCGCAGATTTTCGGTATCTGACTCTGTAAAAATCCTTGTAATACCTCATGTGAAGATGCATGGAATAGCTAGATGTAAAACCCTTGTTATCCAAGGATTTTAGACTTCAAGATTCTGTGCCAATTCACTAGTAATTTAGTATCACAAGGAAAGTATTACCTGAATTATTGACACAACAAAATAAAGCTGTGGATAGTTGTAAACAATAATCCACACAGTGTTTTAGCTAAGTATTGAGAAACACAATTTGAAATTGTGGTGAAAGACCCTGGTTTTGGGTCGTGGGGAGTTAGAGAGATTTTCGTTGGCACTCAGATGTGAAATAAATTTCACATTGAGCAGCACCAAACCCATGACAATGGGATAGAGCCTTTGGCTGAGATAGCCTTAGATAAAGAGCTTTTAGCCCTTTCGCGTTAGCGTGCGCCTCAGCGCATACTTTAGTTCAGGGCTAACTGAGCATAATTCAACAAACCCAGTAGAACCTAATTGATGCTAGCAACCAAATTGTTAGCAAGACTTATCTGACAAGTATAGAGGGCGAGGATAGCCGTTTTAGACATGACGTAGCTCGACTACATCAACGAGTTCTTAAAAAGGCTGAAACGACTTGTTTGGTTACTCATATATGACTTCAAATGTCAAAGCGATCGCACTACCCACCAATCACAGCTTAATTCAGCAATGCCCTCTCCAGAATTCAACTGAACTATTGTAGGTGTAAAACTGTGACAGAAAATGAGCCTAATCTTCTATTCAGAGTGATTTCTACGTCGCTCAAATATTTTTTGCTAGCACTAGCAAGTTTTGGAATCGTCTTTTTGGTGTCAATAACTTTTGGTGCAATTCATCTTATGAACCCACTGCTACCGTTATTAGGAGGTCTGATTGTGCGTGTGGGAGCTATTTTGCTGTCCTTATTAGCAATAACAATGATTCATGAATCCTTACGTTAGGGACATCATAAAGATTGGCATGAAACCCAGCCCAAATCAGCAAAACAATCCAGACCAACGTCAAGCCTTCTTGTCCAACCTAGCTGAGTTTTTTGAAAAAACTATTCAAGGTACGGGGTTTAGTCGTTCAAGTCTTGTTATCGAAACCGTGAGAAACAACGGTAGTACAAAAAAGTATGCACTCATTCATGAAGGAGTTCCCAGTCAACGTTATGTTCTCAACAAAGAGCAAATGCAAGATTTGATTGAGTTTTTAAAATCAGGAGGAACCCAAAACAATACCAATTAGACTCACTCATTTCTCATCCACAAACACTACACGGTTGAAAAAACTGGAGTTCTGGGGTCAAACCACAACTAAATACTCTTATCAACAAATCCTTCTAGCTAGGATAGTCGTGACTTCTACCAAGGCTAGTGCAAGTGGACACTCTACTTCACTAGCTTTTTCATTTTTCCATATATTTTTCAGTCAACATGAACCTGCATAACAACAGCCAAACGTCAAAAACATTGCAACTATCTTCAGTGCAATCACTGCGCTCTTTGCGTCTTTGCGGTTCATTTAAATAGGTAATCTTCGGGCGGAAAGGGAATAGTCAGAAGTAAGGCCAAAAAATCTGTCACAATTTCTTGTGGTACGGGCGTCCTCGCCCGTCTTTCATTTGTGGCGGGCTAGAAGCCCGCACCACAAGAAAATGCAGTAGTTTATTGACTCGAACACTGCTTTATCCGCGTCCATCAGCGTTCATCTGCGGTTCAAAATTCCTAAGCACCTTCCCGCAGCTTATCCAAAACACCCCTATCCTCCAAAGTAGAAGTGTCCCCAGAAACTTCTTGTCCTGCAGCCAAATTTCGCAGCAATCGCCGCATAATCTTACCAGAACGAGTTTTAGGCAAAGCATCGGTAAAGCGGATTTCTCCCGGACGTGCGATCGCACCAATTTCCCGAACAACATGTTGCTTGAGTTCCTTGCTCAAGTCATCCGTTGCTGTACTTCCTCCTTCTAGAGTCACAAAAGCAACAATCTCCTCTCCCTTAAGTTCATCCGGCTTACCCACGACTGCTGCTTCAGCAACCGCAGGATGGGAAACGAGAGCCGATTCAATTTCCATTGTACCGAGACGGTGACCAGCTACATTAATCACATCATCGACACGACCCATCACCCAGAAATATCCATCTTCATCGCGTCTTGCGCCATCGCCAGCAAAGTAGACAGATTGCCCATCTTGAGGGCGAACGTGTTCCCAGTAAGTGCGGCGGAAACGGTCTGGATCGCCATAGACTGTTCGCATCATACCAGGCCAAGGATGCCGGACAATCAAGTAGCCACCTTCATTATCACCCGCAGGGTTACCATCCAAATCCACAACATCAGCTAAGATTCCAGGGAAAGGACGAGTTGCAGAACCAGGTTTTGTAGGAATAGCACCAGGTAACGGTGTAATCATAATACCGCCCGTTTCCGTTTGCCACCAAGTATCAACAATTGGACAGCGTTCCCCACCAATCACTTTGTGATACCACATCCAAGCTTCTGGGTTAATTGGTTCGCCTACAGTTCCCAATAAGCGCAGAGAAGAAAGATTTCTTGCTTTCGGTAGCTGTTCGCCCATTTTGATAAAGGCACGAATTGCAGTAGGTGCGGTATAAAAGATATTCACCCCGTACTTTTCAATAACGTCCCACATACAGCCCGGATTGGAAGCACGGGGCGCACCTTCATACATAAGAGTTGTTGCACCGTTGGACAAAGGACCGTAGACGATGTAACTGTGTCCTGTAATCCAACCTACATCCGCAGTACACCAATATACATCGGTATCCTGCAAGTCAAAAATCCATTTCGTGGTCATGTGGGTGTATAAGTTATAACCCGCAGTTGTATGGACAACACCCTTCGGTTTACCCGTGCTACCGGAAGTGTAGAGAATGAACAGCATGTCTTCACTGTCCATAGGTTCAGCCTGACAATCAGCAGATACACCTTTTTGTAACTCATGCCACCAGTGGTCTCGTCCCGATTCCATATGGATTTCCTGGTTGGTACGCTGCACAACCAAGACATTTTCCACCGAAGGAACAGCCCCATCAGCCAAAGCTTTATCTACCTGATCCTTGAGAGCAACGATCGCATCCTTGCGCCAACCACCATCAGCCGTGATGACAAGTTTTGCTTGGGCATCCACAAGGCGATCGCGCAATGCTTCTGCACTAAAACCACCAAAAATAACGCTATGGGGTGCGCCAATTCTAGCACAAGCCAGCATTGCTATTGCTGCTTCAGGAATCATTGGCATATAAACGCCAACCCTATCTCCTTTTTTCACACCCAACTGCTTCAGCACATTTGCAAACTGGCAAACTTCCCGATGTAATTGGGCATAAGTGAGAGTGCGGGAATCACCTGGTTCCCCCTCCCAAATAATCGCAGCTTTATTTTTGCGCCAAGTTGTCAAGTGTCTGTCAATACAGTTGTAAGAAATATTAATTTTTCCCCCAACAAACCACTTAGCAAAAGGTGGTTGCCAGTCTAGCACCGTGTCCCACTTTTGGAACCAGTGCAACTCCTGTTCAGCCAATTCTGCCCAGAATGCTTGAGGATCTGCCTTAGCCTTATCGTAGAGGCGCTGGTAGTCTTCAAGACTTTTGATGTGAGCGTTTTGAGAAAATTCCTGACTGGGATGGAATAAACGCTTTTCTTGAAGGATGGATTCTATGGTGATTTGGGACATGATGGTTTCTGTTATTGGCGTTCCAACTGAAAACTATTGTGTACGTAAAATTACCAGAAGTGTGGTTGATTTTCGTTAAGATGTATGGAAATTAACAGAGTAGGGACTTGGTATGCTATATCTCTACTTTACAAAAAAGGATTTTGTTTTTTGAATTTGGGGTGCGATGACTAATCATGACTGCATCTTGAGTTCTCCCCCGGTTGAAACACGGGGGATTCTACATGGATGTTTCTCCGTGGGCTAAAGCCACACTCCGTAACGTATTACGAAATGAATTCTTTAGACTTTGGAACAAATCATACCGATGTGGCAGACTCAAAACTGCTCTACCCACCTTAACTAGAACAAGTCCTAGCTGTGTGGCTACTTTCTTTGCAATGTTGGCGGCTCCGTTGCAATCAGCATTGATTAAAAAACCTTTTTTGGTTTTGTAAAGACCACGTTCAATTCTTTCACCTGAAGGCTTCCATCCGTTGGGTTTCTCACCAAAAGTAGGTAGGAAATCATCATCCAGAAAAGACGCTTTCGACGTATAAGATTCCTCAGTAATTGTTAAAACAATTCCATATTCAGGACAAAGTTGTTTAAGACGTTCAATAAGTCTACCAGTCGGAATTGGTACAAAATTTTGGTTACTACGCTTGCCCATATCGGAACCATTCTTCTGTCCCTCGTTCCAACCAATAATAAGATTGCCAATGCCATCAGCGAGGCATCGATTAATAATGAATCTTGCTGCTTTATTGATGGCATCTCTCATCTGGTTATTGCGTTTAAGTTGGACTCTATCAAGATTAGAATCCCAGTAAAACTCCGATTTCCCTTGTTTATATTTAGCAACAAGACGGCAATAGCCCTGATTCATTGATTTCAATTTGCGACCATCAATGATTAAGCTTTGTCCCAGTGTTGAAACACCTGTTAACCAATTCGTTCCACCATGGTCAAAACTCCAAGCTTGCGTGTAATCAAGATTGGGATTAATTTCAACAACCTGTTTACCATCATCGATTACCCAATCAATCCACAACTGACCGTAACAAGGACGCACTGTCACTTCCTTAACCCAATCTGAATCAATGAATTCTGGTAATGGTAAAGCAATTTCAGTTAGCAGATGTGGCTTAGTTTCTCTACTAATTGATGGATAAAAACAACCATCTTTATAGGTCAGTGCTTGTCGTGGGAACGTAACTGCCGCAAGTCCACCACTTTTTCTATATTGTGGTAATGATGGTTTATCAACCTCTCCCTTGTAATATGCATTAACTAATCCGTTGTAACTAGTAATTGACTCTCCTACAGTTTTCAATGTTTGCTGTGCAGCCTGTGCAGCCAAAGCCTTGTAATGTGGATTGTCCTTAAGAATTTTATCTAGTTCGGGATAAGTTGTAAAACATTGATTTTTTGACAGTTGCAACCCCAGCAGAACTCTAGTCTTGGCAAATCCTCAAGATAGACAGTACTATGTAGACTTTGCTTCTGTGCGTGGTTCTAAAGTAATTGAAGCACTTGGGCGAACAATTACACGCCTTTCACCAGATAAACCAACATGCCAATTATTTACCGGTCATATTGGTTGTGGCAAATCGACAGAGTTGCGAAAATTGGAAGCAGAGTTACAACAGCAAGGTTTTCATGTGGTATATTTTGAGTCTACACAAGACCTAGACATGGCTGATGTAGATGTTACAGATATATTACTTGCAATCGCTAGGTCAGTGAGTGAAAGTTTAGAAGCAGTGGGAATTAAACTCAGACCGGGATATTTTGCGAAACTATTAGGTGAAATTCATGAATTTTTACAAACTCCCAAAGAACTTGCGGGGGAGTTATCTGTAGGTATTGCTAAAATTAGCGCTAAAACAAAAGATAGTCCTCTTTTGCGAAGTCAGTTGAGGCAATATCTGGAACCTCGCACTAATAATATTTTGGAATCTCTGAATGAAGAATTCTTAACTCGTGCTAACCAGGAACTTAAAGATAAGGGTAAGAAAGGGTTGGTGGTGATTGTGGACAATTTGGATCGAGTCGATCCCAGGGCGAAAAACCGAGAGCGATCGCAACCAGAACACTTGTTTGTCGATCGCGGCGAAGAGTTACGCAAACTGAAGTGCCATGTTGTTTACACAATACCTCTGGCTTTGGTATTCTCTAATGAATATGAGACGATGAAAAATCGTTTGGGCGGTGGAGTGGGTCCCAAGATACTACCGATAGTTCCCGTGCAGTTACGTGATGGAAGTCCATGCTCTGAAGGTATGGCGCTGTTGCAACAGATAGTATTAGCGAGAGCTTTTCCCACAGTTAACTCCGAACTGAGGTTGGGTTTGATTGCAGAAGTTTTCGATACTCCAGATACATTAGTCAGGCTTTGCGAAATCAGTGGGGGTCACGTGCGAAATTTATTGGGACTGCTCTACAGTTGTCTTCAGTCAGAAGATCCCCCTTTGTCGCAGGAATGTCTGGAAAATGCTATCCGCGAATACCGCGAAACCTTAGTGCTATCTATTACAAAATACGAGTGGGAATTACTGCGTCAAGTCGTTCAGCAGCAAAGTGTGAGTGGTGAAGATGATTACCAAACTTTATTAAGAAGTTTGTTTGTCTTTGAATATCAGGACAAACAGGGACGCTGGTTTGGTATTAATCCCGTATTAGCAGAAGCCAAGCAATTATAGGTATGAGCGAACCGATAAATCCCGAAGAGATTTCCGTGCAAAATGAGCGATCGCTAGCGACTCTTGTCAGAGCGATCGCTCGTTCTCAAGGTCGCTTTTCCCTAATTTTAGTGCGCTGCAACTACGCACATCTGCAAGAACAAATTCTAGAACAGTTGCGCCAAAACCCTGAATTACAAGTACTAGAAGTAACTTTAGATAAGTCAGCCACAAATCTATATTCAATTATTCAAGAAAAGTTGACAATTGACAGATTATCTGTTACCAATGCCATTATGGTATTGGGGTTACAGTCAGTTACGGCAATTGACGATCTGTTGATTTCCATGAATCGAGTCCGGGATGATTTTCCTCAAAGTTTTTCATTTCCCGTAGTCTTCTGGATTAACGATTTGGTGCTGCAAAAGTTCATAAAATTAGCACCAGATTTCTATACTTATGCTGGCGTACCAATTAGATTTGCCATCTCTAACACTGACTTAATTCAAGTTCTCCAAAAAAAAGCAGATGGGTTATTCTCCAAAATTTTAGAAACAGGTGGAGACAGATTTTTAGACAATGCTGCATTAAAAATAGGTATGGATGCAGCTGAGATTGCAATCTCAGCGACAGGTGATTCATCCTGCTTTAATAACGGTTGGTTCAACTGAATTGTATGGTGATGCTGTCGAAACAACTTCTCAGCAAGGAACCATTGCTCAAGAAATTGTTGCATCTGGGCGAGAGGAAGATGTTAAACAATTAATCCAGCGTATCAGTCGGGATGACCAAAAATTAGTCGTGATTTATGGTCCCTCTGGAGTTGGAAAAAGTTCGCTGCTGACAGCAGGATTAGTACCAGCATTACAGGACATACCTGCAATTGATAGTCGGATTCCTTTGCCTGTAATAGTCAGATTTTACAACGATTGGCAGCAGGAATTGGGTAAAGTGCTTCGTGACACAACAGATAGTTGGGTAGAATCAAGTCCAAGTGAATCTATTTCAATCCAAAATCCAAAATCCAAAATCCAAAATAGTCATGAGATTGTTCAAAAATTACGGCAAAATGCAACTCGCAATTTCTTAACTATTCTGATTTTTGACCAATTTGAGGAGTTTTTCTTTAACTGTTCTCAACCATCTCAACGAAAAGAGTTTTGGCAGTTTTTGAAACTCTCTTTGGATAGTTTAGATATTCCCTATGTGAAAGTGATTCTTGCTTTACGAGAAGATTATTTGCATTATTTATTAGAGTGCGATCGCATCACAAATTTAGAAGTCACAAAAAATGATATCCTGAATAAAGGAATTCGCTACTATTTCGGCAACTTTTCTCCAGAAGGTGCGAGAAAGGTCATTAAAAGTTTAACCCAACGTTCCTCTTCTTTGGAACCAGCACTGATTGACGAATTGGTGCGAGATTTAGCTGCAGAAGAAGGAGAGGTTCGCCCTATTGAGTTGCAAGTCGTGGGTTCGCAACTGGAAACAGAGAAAATTACTACCTTGGAACAGTATCAGGAAAAAGGACCAAAAGAACAGCTTGTCCAAAGGTATTTAGAAGAAGTTGTGAAAGATTGCGGACAAGAAAACGAACGTGCTGCTCAATTAGTCTTGTATTTACTCACCGATGAGAATAACACCCGCCCGTTGAAAACCTACGCTGAATTAGTAGAGGCTCTAGCAGTCTTAGCAGCCGAAGTTGATAAACTAGAGTTAGTTTTAAAGATTTTAGTGACATCAGGGATAGTCTTCTTGATACCGCAATCTCCAGCAGATCGCTATCAACTTGTTCATGATTATCTAGTATCTTTTATTCGCCAACAACGAGGTGCCGAATTATTAGCAGAATTAGAAAGAGAAAAACAAAAACGTCAATTAGCAGAAGCCAAGTTAAATCAGGTTTTAAAACAGCAATTAAGAATAGCTTCTGGTGCAGGGGTAGGGTTGGTAGCATTAACAGCCGTCGCTGTGACATTTGGAGTCAAGTCAACAATTGGTGAAACAAATGCCCAAATCAGCGCTCTTGTTTCTTCTTCCGAAGCACTTTTTACTGCTAATGTTCAAGAAGAAGCTTTGGTAGAAGGTATTAAAGCAGGAGACAAACTGCAACAGACAATTTGGTCAAAGTGGATGGAAGCCAATACCCGCAATCAAGTTGTTGTTGCTTTACGGCAAGCAGTGTATGAGTCAAAAGGCAGAGAACTCAAAACCCTCAAAGGGCATGACGCCTCGGTTTTGAGCGTCAGCTTCAGCCCCGACGGCAAGACCATCGCTTCTGCAAGTTCGGACAAGACGGTGAAACTATGGAATTTGGATCTAAAAAATTTACTTGTGTTGGGATGCGATTGGCTCAAATACTATTTGCCCCAGCATCCTGAGACATTGGCAGAACTTCAGGTATGTCAAACAAAGCCTCTCCAGATTGCCGCCGCCTCGACTTTCGTGAAACAAGGTGAGAAATTAGCAACTGAGGGTAATTTTGAGCGGGCAGTTGCTAAGTTTAATAAAGCTAAAATGTGGAACTCTCAACTAAACTACAATTCAGAAGTAAAAGCAGCACCAGCTATAGTTGTCCAAGGCATAGAACTCGCGCAAGAAGGAGAAATTGAGGTAGCATTAGTTAAGTTTAAAAAAGCACAACAACTGGATCGAAATATTGACTTGAATCCAGAAACAAAAGCTATAGAAAATAATCCAAAAGCAGTAGCTTTTCTTATACGAAGAGAAACACTGATAAAGCAGGATAAATTCAAAGAAGCGATCGCTCTTTACAAAGATGCTCAAAAACTCGATCCCTCTTTAACCATTTCTGCCGTTGACTGGAATTCTCTTTGTTGGGGTGGTAGCTTGCGGGGCTTTGCGAAAGATGTCATATTTGCTTGTGAAAAAGCAGTTGCTCTTTCTCCAAAAGAGGGATATATTCTTGATAGTCGAGGACTAGCTAAAGCGCTAACTGGTAATAGCAAAGGAGCGATTGAAGACTTCCAAGCTTTTATCAAATGGTCTGATAATTCTGAGCAAAAATCGCAGCGTCAACGCTGGATTAATGCCTTAAATGCAGGAAAGAATCCCTTCACAACAGATGAGTTGAAAAAGTTGAGGGAACAATAATATGATTTTGGATTTTAGATGAGTGGATTTTGGATTGGGGAAACTGCAACATCTCTGTTTGTGTGAAATACCCAAGCCTTGGCGAATAGAATTCGCGGCTACACAGGCGAAACCCACCTCCGTGGGTTTGAGAAACCTGATTTTTCGTAAGTCCGCGTAGGCGGACTTTGTTTGTATAGTAGCGAATTCTATTCGCCAAAACTATTCGCCAAAACTGGAATGATGTGGAGGATATCCACATATTGCCGGAACCAAAATATCTGTTCAAAACATTATTATTGACTATAACGCCGAAAAGTCTTTAGAAGAAATTGTAAAGAAAAGAATGCATTTGAATTTAGCACAAGTTGATGCAGCGTTGACTTACTATTATGCGAACCAAGAAGAGATTGTGACTTTAAAAAGCCCCCTCTCCCAATGGGAGAGGGGGTTGGGGGTGAGGGTTTTTGTCCCTTATTAAAGGCGGACAAGATGCCCGCACCACCAGAACTTTTAATCTCCATTTGCTGGGTTTCGTTCCTCAACCCAGCCTACAAAATCGTTATATGTATTAATTTATACTTTTTTGAGATGCTATGCAACTCAAAGTATAGAATATTGTCGGTACAACTTGAACAGAATTTACCAACTACACGTTAAGCTGGAGAGAGTAGCTTTTTATTACGTTTTGTATACTAAGCCCTCTTTTGCCGATCACTTTTAATTTTTGCTGCTTGAGAAAACAGGAATGCTAGACCAAATATTTGACTACCTCCACTTTCATCCTAGTTTAGAAACATCTATAGTCTTGCTGCTCCTCATTTTTTTAGAGGCGGTACTCTCTGCAGATAATGCGATCGCTCTTGCGGCTATCGCTCAAGGTCTGGAAAACAAGAAACTCGAAAGTCAGGCGCTGAACATTGGTTTAGTCGTTGCTTATGTTCTGCGAATCACGTTACTTCTAACTGCTACCTGGGTACAACAGTTCTGGCAGTTTGAATTGTTAGGTGCAGCTTATCTACTGTGGCTAGTATTCCAACATTTTACCTCTGAAGAAGGTGAAGATAATCAACACCACGGGCCTCGATTTAATTCCCTTTGGCAAGCGATCCCCGTTATCGCCCTGACAGATTTAGCATTTTCTCTTGATAGTGTAACCACTGCGATCGCTGTATCTAATGAGACTTGGTTGGTACTAACAGGAACTACCATTGGTGTTGTAACTCTGCGCTTTATGGCAGGTCTGTTTATTCGTTGGTTGGATGAATACGTCTACTTGGAAGATGCCGGTTACATTACAGTTGCCTTTGTGGGCTTGCGCTTGTTTTTGAAAGTTGTGAACGACTCCTTTGTACCACCACAATGGGTAATGATTACTTCTATTGCCCTGATTTTAGCTTGGGGGTTCTCCAAACGTAAAGTTTCAGACGATGAAACTACAATAAAGGAACCAGAAAAAACTGAAGTTCAACAATAAGCATAGAGAATAAAGCAATTCTACACAAGTAGAAAAATGTACGCTATACTATGAAGCTCAAGGATTGGCTGACTGTTTATTGAGTTCAGTAAACAAGAGATTTCCAAAAAATCAATTACCTATCTTGTAAGCTCAACAAGCCTCCTCTCCCCGTGGGAGAGGGGGTTGGGGATGAGGGGAGGCTGTATTAATGGCTAATGCTTTACCAAAAGCCTGAGAGTGGAAACTACTCGTGCAACCAAGGTGTCAAATGAGGTTGCCAAGCAACCAATTCTTCTTCCTTAAACCACAAGGAAACTTCCCGTTGTGCTGTTTCAATAGCATCGGAACCGTGGATGAGGTTGCGACCAATACTAATGCCGAAGTCACCTCGGATTGTTCCTGGTTCTGCTGTTAAGGGATTTGTTGCGCCAATCAACTTTCTAGCTGAGGAGACAACGCCCTCTCCTTCCCAGACCATCGCCACAACCGGGCCGGAAGTGATAAACTCGACCAGGCTGCCAAAGAAAGGTCTTTCTTTATGAACATCGTAATGTTGTTCAGCCAATTCTCGGGAAGCCTTTACAAGCTTTAAACCAATGAGGGTAAAGCCTTTAGTCTCAAAGCGGCGGATAATTTCACCGATTAGTCCACGCTGTACGCCATCGGGCTTAATTGCTAAAAATGTGCGTTCCAAAGCTATCTCCTCAAATTAAGTAAATTGGTCACTGGTCACTGGTCACTGGTCACTGGTTATTAACAAATGACAAAGGACAAATGACAATCTGAAATTATCGCAGAAAGTATCTCCGAATGCATATGCGCTTCGAGATGAATGCGATACATTGTATTCTCGTGGGTGAAACAAAAAGGTCAGGAAAGAAATGCGTGGTGATTTAACGACTACTACATCAGACGAGGTGGTGAAACCTCCCTCCAATGCAACCAAAGCCGAAATAAAAGCACAAAAACAACAAAAACTGCTGCCAATGACTACTACAGCAGATGGAACTCGCATCTGGAAAATTGAAGATAGCGAAGCACTTTATCGGATAGAAGGTTGGGGTGAACCCTACTTTTCCATCAATGCTGCGGGTCATATCACTGTTTCTCCTAAGGGCGATCGCGGTGGTTCTCTAGACTTGTACGAACTGGTGAATGCTCTCAAGCAGCGTAACTTGGGGCTTCCCATGTTGATACGGTTTTCTGATATTCTGGAAGACAGGATCGAACGGTTAAACGCTTGTTTCGCCAAAGCTATTGCCCGCTATAACTATCCTGGCGTTTATCGTGGCGTATTTCCTGTCAAGTGCAACCAGCAACGGCACTTAGTTGAAGATTTAGTGCGGTTTGGCAAACCCCATCAATTTGGCTTAGAAGCAGGTTCCAAGCCAGAGTTAATGATTGCTTTGGCTCTACTGGACACCCCAGGAGCACTGTTGATTTGCAACGGCTACAAAGACCAGGAATACATTGAAACGGCTATGCTGGCTCAAAGACTGGGACAAACGCCGATTATCGTTCTAGAACAAGTTGAAGAGGTGGATCTTGTGATTAAGGTCAGCCAGCAGTTGGGGATCAAACCGATTGTTGGCGTGAGAGCTAAACTGAGCACTCAAGGAATGGGACGGTGGGGAACTTCCAGTGGCGATCGCGCTAAATTTGGTCTAACCATTCCAGAAATCATACAAGCCATTGACAAGTTACGCGATGCTAACTTATTGGAATCCTTGCAGTTACTTCATTTCCACATTGGTTCGCAAATTTCTGCCATTCATGTGATTAAAGATGCCATCCAAGAAGCCGGTCGTATCTACGTAGAATTGGCGACTCAAGGGGCAAATATGAAATATCTTGATGTTGGCGGTGGTTTGGGTGTAGATTATGACGGTTCTCAAACCAACTTCTACGCTTCAAAAAACTACAATATGCAGAACTATGCCAATGACATAGTTGCTGAACTAAAAGATACCTGTGCGGAGAAGAATCTCCCCGTACCAACACTGATTAGTGAAAGTGGACGTGCGATCGCATCTCATCAATCTGTTTTAATTTTTGACGTTCTCAGTACCAGCGAAATCCCCGGAGATCCACCAGACCCTCCCCAAGAAGGAGAGTCGCCCATCATTACCTATATGTGGGAAACCTATCAATCGTTAAACGAAGAGAACTATCAAGAGTTTTACCACGATGCGACCCAATTTAAAGAAGAGGCAATCAGCCGCTTCAAGTTAGGTATTTTAAGTCTGAGAGAACGTGCCAAAGCGGAACGTCTTTACTGGGCTTGCTGTCAAAAAATTCTTGATATCACTCGCAAGCAAGAATACGTACCCGACGACTTGGAAGACCTTGAAAAAATTATGGCTTCCATCTACTACGTCAATCTTTCCGTGTTTCAATCCGCACCAGATTGCTGGGCAATTGACCAATTGTTCCCAATCATGCCCATACACCGCTTGGGTGAAGAACCAACACAGAGAGGAATCCTTGCAGACCTAACCTGCGATAGCGATGGCAAAATAGACCGTTTTATTGACTTGCGCGATGTCAAATCTGTTTTGGAACTGCACAAGTTCAAGCCCGGAGACCCTTACTTCTTGGGGATGTTCCTCAATGGAGCTTACCAAGAAATTATGGGGAATTTACACAACCTCTTTGGTGATACCAACGCGGTTCACATCCACTTGACGCCCAAGGGTTACCAAATCCAACACGTTGTCAAAGGGGACACCATGAGCGAGGTCGTGAGCTACGTACAGTATGACTCTGAGGATATGCTGGAAAATATCCGTCAGAGATGCGAGCAAGCTTTGATTGAAAATCGAATTACTCTCGCAGAATCTCAAAAACTATTACAAACTTACGAACAGAGTCTACGAAGATATACGTATTTGGCTAGTTAGTTGTTAGTTGTTAGTTGTTAGTTGTATGTAAACTACTAACCACTAACCACTAACCACTAACAAATTACGTTACAGGAGCATTTGTTCCTAACAATTCAGCGATCGCTTGTCGTTCGACTGGAGTATGGGATGGTGGTTCTTGACGAGCATCAGTAATCAGCCAATCTAAAGCTGCTGCTTGCACGTCTATCGTCGCTCCAGTCTTGTCCACACAATAACGACCATATACCAATTTATCAACCAGTCTGACTCCCGGTCCCAATCGAGACCAGTCAAAGATGACGCTATTTTCAACTGTTGCGCCACTGCACACCCAGCAATTGGGACCGATCATTGTAGGGCCAACAATTTTTGCACCATCTTCAATTCGGGTCATACCGCCAATGTAGACTGGACCTGTGATATCCACTTTGTCCCAGTTGACAGCAACATTCATGCCAGTGTAAATTCCAGGAGCGACTTGATGCCCTGGGATTTGGACATTTTTGATTTCTCCCGACAGCACACCGCGAACTGCTCGCCAGTAATCTGGGACTTTACCAATATCTACCCATTCAAAGTCCATTGGAATAGCGTAGAAAGGAGCACCAACTTCAACCAATTTTGGGAATAGCTGACCACCAATGTCATACTCTACTCCAGAGGGAATATAATTGAAGATCTCCGGCTCAAAAATGTAGATCCCCGTGTTAATATTCGTGCTAAGAGCTTCTTCTACCTTGGGTTTTTCTTGGAAAGCCTTGACTCGACCATCTTCATCTGTAACCACGACACCATAGCTAGAAACTTCTTCTAGTGGAACAGATTTCATAATGATGGTGGCGATCGCCCCCTTTTCTCTGTGCCACTTCACTGCTGCTGTTAAGTCTAGGTCAATCAGAGCATCACCGCACAACACCACAAAGGTATCGTCGAAAAATGGGTAGAAATCCTGAATTTTCCGCATTCCTCCAGCAGATCCCACAGCTTCCCCTACAAGGGTACCGTCAACAATGCGACCTTCAAAAGAATAGGCAATTTGTACGCCAAACCGTTGACCATCACGGAAATAATTTTCGATTTCGTCTGCTAAATGGCTAACGTTGACCATAATCTGGTCAAACCCATGCTGACGTAAAAGTTCCAGTAAAAATTCCATTACTGGCTTTTGCATGATGGGCATCATCGGTTTGGGCATCGTGTAGGTAATCGGCCGGACGCGAGTACCTTTACCTGCCGCAAGAATCATCGCCTTCATATATCTTTATTCCTCAACACAAGCCAGTTTACTGTTATCAATTGATACTTTATCATCAGTGTATTTCCGCTTTTTCGTCATCCCTAAAACCACTGAATGCAGCTATTGCACATCAGCGCAATGATAGGCATAAGAACCAAATATGAAGTGTAAGGTATCAAGTATAAAAAAAGCATAAAATCCGAGTTGCCAAGTATGAAAATTTTATACCTCAGCTAATAACCTCGATACTTTATACTTTTTTCATCTTTCATACCTTATCCTTCATCCTTTATAATTTGTATTGGTCATTTTTCCAATTTAATTAGATTTTAAGGTTTGCTGAAGTCATCATAGCGAACGCCCATATGACAATGTTGTATATCCTTAATTTAAGGGTATATCCATAGTGCTTGGCGAATCAGTGAGTAACCTGATTTTTAGGTCTTGGTAAAATTCTTCTTGAACAAGTTCCACTTTAGACTGAGCACAAAGCAATAGTAATGCCCAAAAAACGCTAATTATATGGTTTTCGTGCGAATGCTCTCTTGTACTCTTGTGTTGCTGTTGCTTTGCTTGAGTCCATAATTCCACCAGTTGTTCTAGATTTAACCAATTTTTCTCCAAATTTAATTCTGGAGTCATAAGGCGTAAAACCTGCTCGAGTTCTGAAGCCACTTCTGTCAGATTTTCTTGGTGAGCCAATTCTAAAGCAGCCTTCATAGACTGAAGGCTCGGTTGGCGTCGAGTACGAGCAGGCTTACTTGCTTTTTCTACTAGCTGCAACTGTTTTGCCATGACTTGCAGCTGTTCTATAAGTTCTTGCAAAGTCACGCGGCGCTTCGGTGGGGGCATAGCTTGCAGGCGACGGCGCAGATGACGTTCTAATGGCAAGCGCTGATGGCGAGAAGTGACTCCATCTTCACTTTCCAATAGAGCTTCTTCAGTAGCTTCTTGTTCCTCTGCAGCTGCTTGCAACTGCATCAAAGTGTTTGCCTTAAATAATACCAGTTTTGATGCCGACAAAAAAGCCTGTCCCGATTGTGATAAATCGGTTTCATACCCTCTTGTTGCAGTTTCCGGTGCCATGAGCTCTAAGTAACTATCGATAACTTCAATCACCTTGACATCCCAAGGGTCAATTTCCCCTTGTTCAGCCTGGTAAATGAGCAACGTAATTGTTTCTAATAGCTCAGCAGCGTCCATTAAATAGTTGGGGAGTAGGGAGTGGGGAGTGGGGAGTAGGGGTTAGTGGTTAGAACTACTAACTACTGTACGGGCGCTTTTGCATTGCGCCCCTACTAACTAATAACAAATTTTACCCTTGCGATCGCTTGATGCTTCCGGTGAAACTTATTACATATGACATTTTGGTAGTTTAGTTACCGTGTAAATTACCATCTAAACGATTTCAAAATCGTTAGCGCTGTACATAGAGAGTAAAACGTATCAGAATATTTCGTTTTTGGAATCCAGTATACCATGATATTTTTATACACACTGCTAGTCTCAAAAATAACCACTGGTCACTGGTCACTGGTCACTGGTCACTGATTACTGGTCACTGGTCACTGGTCACTGATTTACTATTCATAATGGCATCGAAAGTTCCTTTGATCGTTCCGGCAATGGGAACTGCAACAAGTGTCCCTAACAAACCAGCGATCTCAAAACCCATTAAAATAGCTACAAAAATCCATATAGGATTAACTCCGATGAAATCGCCAAGTAGCTTGGGACTGAGTAAATTATCTTTGATTTGCTGTACAAAGATTGCAGCTACAGCCACCTGCACAGCTAACCACCAACTTTGTAACAACACCAAAAATGTGACCAACCCAATCCCCAATGTTGCTCCAATAAAAGGTATAAGTTGCGATATGCCAATAACTATAGCGAATAACAGCGCAAAAGGAACCTTGAGAACGAGGAAAATTGGAGTCATAATGACTACCATAAACACCGCCAGTAAAAGTTGGCTGAGGAAAAAGTAGTGAAAGTTACGCTGTAAGGACGTTCTCAATGGGACTCGAATATAAACTGGTAAAAGGTTAAATAACCCAAACCAAACGCGATCGCCATACAAAAGCATATAGAATGCCAAGACAACGACCAATATCACATCCAGTAACCCTGAAAGGACTGTTCCAGCAAATCCGACAGCAGTAGAAGCGATCTGCTGTACCATACTTTGAATGTTGGCATTGATTTGATTGCTGACAACTGTGAGATCTAAAGGTAAACGTCGCTTTTTGGCTATGGCTTCAAAATACTCTAGATTGGCTTGACTGGTTGCCAACCAATTTGGAATCTTATCTAAAAGTTGAATTGTTTGGTCAATCACTATTGGCACGAGTGTAACGCCCAAAACAATCAAAAGTGTGAGTGTCAGCAGTAATACAATCGTCACCGATAGAGAGCGGCTAAGAGCAACACGCTCAAAGAACTTAACCGCGTAGTTCAGTAAAAAAGCCAAAATTGCTGCAATGCTCACAATAGTGATGGGGTGCTGGAATAAACGAAAAATCAAATACAGCAACCAGAAATTGAGAGCGATAATTGGACCACTCAGACCATATATTAAAAGACGTTGAAGTGAGGCTGAACGGCGCATCTTATTTTAACTTTGGTTAACTGGTCACTGGTCACTGGTCACTGGTCACTGGTCACTGTTAGCCCCAACTCCGGACTTTTTAATACAGGAAGATGAAAATGGATAAAAATATTGCTGACCTTCGCAAAGATTATACCTTGCAAGGTTTAAGCGAAACTGATGTTGACCCCAATCCTTTTATACAGTTTAAACGATGGTTCGACCAGACTATAGCCGCCCAACTTGTGGAACCAAATGCCGTGACGCTTGCAACTACGACACGAGAGGGTAAGCCATCTGCAAGAATGGTACTGCTTAAAGGTTTTGATGAAAGAGGTTTTGTGTTCTTTACAAACTACAATAGCCAAAAAGGGCAGGAACTAGCAGAAAATCCCCAAGCATCTCTTGTTTTTTGGTGGGCAGAACTAGAACGCCAAATCCGCATCTCTGGACGTGTGGAAAAAATTTCCGATGCGGAGTCAGATGAATATTTTTATAGCCGTCCTCTCAACAGTCGCTTGGGTGCATGGGCTTCCAATCAAAGTGAAGCGATAGAAAGTCGAGCAGTCCTCGAACAGCGAATACAGGAACTTCAAGCCAAATATCAAAATCAAGATGTTCCTCGTCCCCAACATTGGGGTGGCTTGCGAGTGATCCCCGTAGAAATTGAATTTTGGCAGGGACGTCCCAATCGGCTGCACGATCGCCTGCGCTATACCCGTATAAATGATGGCAGTTGGAAGATTGAACGGTTATCGCCTTAAGGAAAACAGGGAGGGCGTCCCCTCCTTCCCCACACAATAATTCAAGTTATACCAATTTGAAAAAACAATGCGACAGATATTTGGCTGCAATCAAGTCAATCCAAAATCTAAAATCTAAAATCCAAAATGGTATTAGCCATTAGCCTTTTGAAGCAAACTGAACTCTAGGGTCAGGCATAAAACTGTATCTTAGGTACAGCCCTCCCACTACAAATAAAATAATGAACAATGTACCAATTCCAAGAGGGCTGGGAAGCCAAAACACAACTTCTATATGATTTAATTCTCCGGGGTTAAGTCTCCACACAAGTTGATTGCCATTCTTTTCTGGCACGATCGCATTCTCAGTTTTCTCCACAGTTTTTGCACCCCAAGGAGTATTTAAGCCAAATTCTAAGTCGAGAATGGAAGCAGGATTAGACAGGACAGAACCTTTGCTGGAAATTAGACCTAGCGATCGCAAATCCAAATCATATATCAACCGATTTCTAACTAAGAGTAAAAAATTGTTTTGAAACAAGAGTATATTTGATTCAATTTTTGGCAGTTCCGCGTTAGATTCATTGGTTACTGGTTCAGATTTTTGAGAGCCATTCGGTTGGAAAAATTCGTTGAACTTTGTTTGTAATTCTTGACCATTACTGAAAGGTATGGATACAAAAATTTCTTCTTTGGAAAGTCGCCGTATTTTGCCTTCTAATTTGCGGGCGCGGCGTTCTATGCTATTTAACCATTCATAGACAGAGTCGCCACTGAAACTTAGCAGCCGTTCTTCTAGTTTTATATGCTGCACCAGTTCGCCATGATTGGAATTGTTAAAGTTAACACCTAGATCGTATTTCACACATCCTGAGAGAAGTAGAGATATCAACAGTACAGTCCATACAATTATTGTTTTTGAACCGCTGATGAACGCTGACGAACGCTGATGATTTTCTGGTTTTTCTGCGTGTATATGCGTAGATATGCGGTTATAATTTTGAAATATAGACCATTTCATGCTATAAATATCTCCAAAAATCAATAAGTCTTTTTTCAATTTGCTATCCGTTAGGATGCGTGGAACATTCACTTTGCTGTTTGTGATTTAAAGGCAACGAAATCCTTTATCTCCTCGCAATTTTCGATCAAAAGTTACCGTTTCAGTACAGCTAACCTGTTGAGCGATCGCTCCAATTAAATAGTCCGAAAAATCAGATCGTCCCTGCTTAGTACGTTGTAGTGCTTGATAAACTATGGAACGGTTTTCAAATTCAAAGCCCGAGCTTTGCAATATCATCTCTAAGGTGGCAATGATTTCATCTTTTCCAAATTGATAAGGTCGTCCTCTTAAAACCCACACGACTTCGCTTAAGACAACATTGCTAATAAAACAAGGTTGATTTTCCTGAACGATTTGAGACGCTTGTTCCCATTGGTTAACGTCATCTTTGGTAAGATATCGAACCAGAACATTTGTATCAAGTCCAATCACGAGCACCCTCTGCGATCGCTCTTAGCGCAAGCCGTACCCGGCTTATCGCGAAGCGCAAGCTGTACTCAGCTTATCGCTGCTTCCATGTCCTCTATTGTTGCAGTCGTCATATTAGGACGATGCAAAAATCCAGACAACGCTTCAATCGGGACATTCAGCGCCACGAGCTTGACATCACCATTTTCATCCACTATAAATTCAATTTTGCTGCCAGTTTCTAGTTTCAGATAATCTCGGATTTCCTTGGGAATAGTAACTTGTCCTTTAATTGTGACTGTTGCAATGGACATAGCAATAAGCCTTACAAATGCGCCTTACTTAATTGTAAGGCTACAAGACCACTTTAAAATCTTTTACTTTTCTACAGTTAAATCTCGAGCAAACATTAGAGATTGATGGTAAGTACATAGCTCCTTAGCTGTGAAGCGGGCATATATGCCACTAGAATCTTCATTCTACGATAGCTGGAGGTTCAACAACAGAGCGAGTTAACCTGACAAACCCATCCAGAGCAACCCACCTAAGGTTAAACCGATCGCAACTAACGCCACCCAGATAAATCGATTATCTTTAGTATTTACCTGACTGAGATCGACGAATTCTGGTTCGGGTCGCATCTGCTTTGGGGAAGAACTAGGCTTGACAGTGAAACGAGTGTTGGTTTCATTATCGGCTATTGCTCCCAAGTCTGGAATTTCAGTCATCCATTCTTTTGGACGTTGTAACCTGGGTGCTTTGAGAATGTAGTGCAATTCTTTCGCTTGCTTGCTGGTTTCAAGATGAGGATGGCGCTTGAGTTGTTCGCAAAGGTCAAGTGCTTCTTCGGATCGTCCAGCCGCTTCATAAGCCGTGACAAGCCAAAGTTTCACCTCCCCAGCAAGACGAGAATTAGGGGCTAGGAGGTCGCTTGCTTTTGAGAGTTGTTCGACGGCTTCCCGATATTGCCCTTTCTCAAAAGCAATTCTCCCAGCTTGATACCTGGTTTTAGCTATTTCTAAACTTTCAGAACTCACTTTGCATACAAAAAATCGGCACTCTCTCTATTTTGCCAACAGTGGAGACTATTGGTAGTCATATTTTTTTCACTGACTGGGATGCTCTTAAGCCATTGGCTATATCAATGGAGGTTTTGCTAGCATTTTAAATAGTGACCAGTGACCAGCGACCACCTAACCAGTGAGTTGAAATATGCCTAACCCATTTCCTGGGATGAATCCTTATCTCGAACAATCAGATTACTGGTCAGATTTCCACAACCACTTGATAGCGGCGCTAGCTAAGGACTTGATTCCCAAATTGTTACCAAAATATCGAGTGGTAACGGACAAATGGGTATACAAAGTGAGCGGTGACATGGCAATCGCTATTGGTAGACCAGACTTGACAGTTCAGCAGAACCGAAGACGGGAACAAGTCACGACGACTGTTACTATGACAGAACCACAAGCTTTACCAGTCAAAGTTACCGTTCCGCTACTTCAAGAAGTCCGACAATCTTATATTGAGGTGAAAGATGCGACGACAAAAGAGGTAGTGACAGCTATTGAAATTCTCTCCCCTGCTAACAAAAGAGGAGACGGATGACAGAAGTATGAATCTAAACGACAGCTAGTGTTGGACAGCTTGACTCATCTGGTGGAAGTTGACTTGCTTCGAGATGGAGAACCTTTACCTTTCCTAAGTAACACCATCAGTCATTATCGCATTTTAGTCAGTCGCTCAGAGACGCGACCCACAGCCGACTTGTACCCGTTCGACCTTGGCGATCGCATCCCTTCGTTTGAACTTCCCGTGCGAGCTGAAGACGCCGCTCCTATTGTGGATTTACAAAAGTTGGTTGATGAACTTTACGAGCAACTGGGCTAGGACTACTTCATCAACTACAGCGCTCCACCTCCACCGCTATCGTCTGCTGTGTCTTAATTCTCAAATACCAGAGAAGTACGAACGGATTCGTTCTAATTCTGATTCCTGTCCGGATAACATTTGGGGTTGGCCGGGGTATGCTTTGAGAGAAGCTTGGAGAAGTCTTTTTGTTGGTAATCTCCGCAATACTGGTAAATGTCTGTGGCAAGTATTTGCTGAACCTTTACTAGGTACAGATACTTAAACTCCTATCGCAGGTAATGTTTATGAATCCATAGATAGGGAAGCTAAGCGCATTGGTTGGCGACATATGTGGAGTGCAGGGGACATTAAAGTTATCCGCAAAACGGATGATAGACGCTATGTGATTGTTTATTCTCCTCCTGGTATAAGAGAACATGAGTATAAAGTTTTGGTTGCTAAATATGTTCATTTATCTGTTGGTTATCCCTCAGTACAATTTCTACCAGATTTATTGACATATCGAGAAACTTATGATGACCGAAAATCGGTGGTCAATGCTTATGAAAATCACGAACATATCTATCAGCATTTAAAGAAGCAAGGAGGTATAGTTATTGTTCGGGGTAGAGGTATTGTTGCTTCTCGCATTATTCAACAACTTAATGAAGTACGCGGACAAAATAAGAAGCACCAGGTTTCTATTATTCACTTGATGCGATCGCCAAATCCCCGAGGAAATAAATTTGGTCCAGCCCAACGTTTTGTAGAAAATCATTGGGAATTTCAACCCTTTAACTGGCCAAAAGCTGCATGGGGTGGAGATATGCGTAAAATACTAGAAGCCGCGAAACCACCAGAACGTTACCAACTTTTACAAGATTGGGGCGGTACAACAACAGCAGATCGACGGGACTGGCGACGACTTATTCACCAAGGACTTAACAGTCAGGAACAATGGTATCGGATTTATTTTGGTCAAGTGGATCGAGTTGAGCGCAACGAACAAGGTAAGTTAAAAGTCTCGATTGCGGGTAACGCCTCTGACAACAAAATTACAACTGATATTCCAGCCGCAGATTTTATTATTGATGCAACGGGATTAGAAGCAAATCCTAGTGCGAGTCCCGTGTTGAAAGATATGATTGAGCGTTACCAACTCCCTTTAAATCAGTTTGGGCGGTTGGACGTGGCGAATGATTTTGAGATTAAAGATATGCGGAGTAAAAAACTTGGGTGGTTATGCGTTTATTTTTTCCCCGTTGGCGCTTTCGAGGTGGTGTCTGGATTGGGCGTTGGCCTAAAGGTTGAGAGTTAAGGAACCGCAGATGAACGCAGATGAACGCTGATGGAACTTTACCTATTTTTTTGGTATGCACTCTCACTGCCCGTCACTGATAAAGAACGTGCGAGGACGCCCGTCCCACAAGATGAAGAATTTATTTCTTAGAAATTCCCAAAATGAATAACGGTAGCGATCGCTTATTTACAAAGCCTCTATCAATTCCATACATTTCTTTGAAAGTTCGTCTACTGTTGACACAGATTCTACATCAATACACATAAATCCAAGACGCTCAACTTCTTTCCTCATATGTTTGTTGTAGAATAGGGTACGATCTAGAAACTTTTGAATTAAGCGTTTTTCATACTTACAAACATTACAAAAATTACTTTCACGCTTGATTCGTTGTTGGAAGAGTTGGTCTTTAGCTGTAAGCCAAATTGCTTTAACATCATTTTTGTTAATTAAATTCGCTACAAATCCTGGCCATAACGCCGATCCCTCAAATATAAGGCATTCCTTTGATAAATCAGTGGCATGAGAACGAACAATAGCCTCGACTTGTGGAAATACATTTTTCTCATAATGCGACAATACGTCTAAAAAAAGAGCATCGACAGACAAATCCCTATAATGTTCTGCTACGTGCTCCGGAATCGCCAAACCATTTGCACCTACCCAAGGACGTCCGGGATGCCGAGCGATTTTGTCCGTAGAACGATAACTCCAACCAAGCTTCACAGCCATTGCTTGCCCAAGAGTTGATTTACCTACATGAGAGGAACCGCCAATTAAAATCACTCGTGTTTCATTAATTAATTTATTCATAAACCCTTGTCTGAATGGTTACTTAAAAAAAAAGTTAGCTAGGTGTAGCAGTTGAAGGTCTTGAGATAACAGTAAATTTCACAGTCACAAATATTATTGCTTTTTCATCTCAAATCATTAGACAATGCGGATGTATGAGGCGTGCATCCAAATGAAAACATAATTCCTAAATTTTTAATTATGAATTACGAATTATTCGGTCATATCCCAGCAGATGACACGGTTGGATCTGAATTATCTCAAGTCAGACAAAAAGATGGTAAATATTTATGATTGGCGTTTGAGGGTGCTAACAACCCTAAGTGGAGTTGTGTTGCAGACGGTGGTATATTCTCTGAATCACGCTGTTGCTCAGAGTAATATTGTACCCGATGAGACTTTGGGTGATGAGCGATCGCAGGTTGTACCACTTGATACTAACGGTTTTGCTGTAGATGCAATTAGCGGGGGAGCAGTTAGGGGTAACAATCTTTTCCACAGCTTTCAGGAATTTAATGTCAGTGCGGGGCGAGAGGCATATTTTTTGAGTCCAAATACAGAAATTCAGAATATTTTGGCGCGGGTCACAGGAAATAATCGCTCCGAAATTTTGGGAATCCTGGGTACTTTTGGCAATTCGCCACTGAATTTATTTGTGATCAATCCGAATGGAATTATTTTTGGAGAAAAAGCCAGTTTAAATGTGAGCGGTTCGTTTGTGGCGACAACAGCAAACGGGGTTCAGTTTGGAAATCTGGGCATTTTTAGTGCTATCAATCCAGAAGTCCCTTCGTCGTTGCTGACTGTTAATCCAAAGGCATTGTTTTTTAATCAGATTAATCAAACTGCATCGATTCAAAATAATTCAATTGCAGATGCAGGAAAAGACTTAGCAGGTTTTGACACAATTGGTTTACGCGTTCCGGATGGTAAGAGTTTGCTGCTTATTGGTGGTAATGTCAGCTTAAATGCTCTTGGTGGAAGAGTAGATCTGGGAGGGTTGGTGGAAGCTGGAAATATCAATCTTCTGTTTGATGGGGATAATTTGAGGTTGGGATTTCCTGAGAATGTGACCTCAATGGTTTGTCCGACAGAGGTTGAGATAGTTCCGCAGGCAAGTTAATTTCAATCTTATTGCCCGGTAGAACTTTGGTTTCGATCCGTAACGCCGATTGCATCAGATCCTCTCGTGTTTGAACTCTTTGTATTTATAGATTGTGGCGCATATTTTGCGCCCAGTGAGATCGGGTCTGTTATTCTTGAGCATGATGTTGTTATTTTTCACAGCGATCGCAGGCGGAGCGAATTCGAGCAAGATATTTTGCAGGAGGAAAATAAGGAAGCTTTCTAGTTTCTTAGTTGTTGATTAAATCATCGTTTTGGGGAGATAGATTCATCCATAATTGAGTGAATTCGAGTATTCACCAAAGAACAAATAGAAACTTTGGGAGAAGAATTGCTAAATTTTTCTCATGTATTCCAATTTAATTGCTTGGCTTGACCAAAATACTAGCAATTTATGTTAGCATTGGGTTCAAAGAAATATGCTTAAAATCAGTATTTATGAAGTCTTTGCAAGACTACACAACTGTTATCCGTCCTGACGACAATGGCACCTTTGTTGCATACATTCCCGCAATTTCAGGCTGTCATGCATGGGGAAAAACCCAAGATGAGGCACATAGTGAGCTAGTGTACGTTTTTGAGATGATTCGGGAAGAATATCAAGAAACTGGGCGATCGCTACCTGAAGATGTTGAGTTAGTCGTAGCCAATGCCTGCTAAAGCCGTAGAAATAGAGAAAGTTGCACGGAAATTGGGATTTGTCAAGGCTCGACAAAAAGGTAGTCATGCGCGTTGGAAACATCCTGATGGGCGAGCAACGACAATCCCAACTCATGGCAATGCCGAAATCGGTGGTTGGTTATTCCACGAAATCCTCAAACAATTGGAGATTACCGAAGAAGATTTTCATCAACTCCGGTAGTCAAAAGGACAAAAAATTATTTTTTGCAGAACCAAACTGAATCGAGATATGCATTGCTCTATTACAGAAACTTTTAAGAAGTGTGATGATACTCTACCAGATAGTCGCGGGACTGTCAGTAACCTCCTTATTCTAAAAGCTCGGAATACTGTGCAAAAACTTCGGTTCCGGTCAGGTTTTTAGTTTCGTTCACGAACGCATAGAACGGCGGCTTCTCATCGATAAAAATCTGCTGATTAAAGACCCATTGCTCACTGTCATCAAGCAGTCCAACAGGAATCGCGTATTGCCCGGATTTTTTTAGACGGTAGAACAGATGACTTCCACACTTGCTACAGAAGCCGCGCTCAGCCCAGTCCGAAGAACTGAAGATCGATATACTGTCAGTGCCGTCAAATTGCACATCGCTCCCACACTCAATCGCGAGCAAAGGACCACCTCCCCATTTCCGGCACATATTGCAGTGGCAAGCATCCACACTGTTCTTTATTGTCTTTATTGCAATGCGAACTGCCCCGCATAGGCAACTTCCTCTTTGCTCGGTTTCGCCCGCCATCTCTTTCTCCTGAAATTTTCTTAACTATATACTACAATTGTAGTGTAAAAAGGAAAAGTTAACTTCACAGGCTCCCGCTCGGGAAGATGAATTGCGATCTCTATAGAACCACCAAGAGCACGGATGATATTCGCGCTTTGTAGCAAGCGTAATGTTATCTCGTCTTAAGGATGTGAAGTTCGTTCTTTATTTCCTGCGCCCGAGCAGTTATGCGTTTTTGAGCCTCTGCTGAAAACTGCGTTCTTTTTTCTTGATCAGATTTCATTGCTGGTTCCTTTGGTGTAAATTTTCTAAATATTGTTTGAAGCGTTTGTCAGCTATGGAAATTGCCTCCAGTCGTATCAGATTGCCAATTTATTGAGAACACTTGCGACTTAATACCAGTTGTCCTGAAGCCAGTTGAAAAACACCAGATGGTTCTACAATTGGATCGCCTTTTTGCCAGGGACGCGATATATTCTCAGCTTGTACGTTACGAACATCACCCGTGGGATAGGTTGAAACTGAAACATCCCCAGGACGGTTAGGCAAACCATCAGAACCAGTGATGATAAATGTACCTTTTTGAGAGTTAGTGCGAACAATGCAACTATTGGCAATCAGAGCGTTAGTATCAATTGGAGTTTGCGACAACTCAGCGAGGTTGTTTTGAATGGAACTGTTGTCGGGGGAAACGACATCGACAATACCCGATGAGCCAAAATTGGAACTAGCAGTAATATCGTTTGTGATGTCTGATGCTTTGGGACGTGCTTCCATACCAAATATTCCCTGAGAGCGAATGTTGATGTTACCACCTCGACCTGTGAAAGCGTTAGCTGTGATGTCACTGTTTTCGTTAGGGACAGCGACGATAAATTTTGAGTTGATATTGATATTACCGCCATCGCCACCTTTTTCGGCTGTTCCTGCGGTAGTGGAGATTTGAGCACTACGACGGAGTAAAAGTAAATTGCTGTTGAGGTTGATGTTACCACCGTTACCGGATGCAGATTCGGCGTTGAGTTTACCTTTTAACATTGACATTACCTGCATCCCCCTGTCCTGCTGGTTGGGTATCAGAAGCTTCACGAGTAAAAGTTAGCAGTTGAGCGCTATTAATTAGTGATAGTGAAGCAGCATTGATATCGATATTGCCACTCTTACCCACACCTCCTGCTTCCACCGTGCTGAGGATGTCACCCTCTACAAGAGAAACAGCACCTTTTGCCCGCACTGTCACATTCCCCGCATTTCCCTGTCCGAAAGTTACGGCAGTAAGTTGAGCGTTATCTGGTAATGACAACGAACCAGCATCAATGGTAATATTACCTCCATTACCTTTTGCTCCTGAGAATACAAAATTTGCAATCCTGCTCCTACCAGCAACTTTGATTTCTCCAGTAGCATTGAGGGTAATATCCCCAGCGACAGTTTCAGGTGTCCCCAAACCTTCCCCAATACCAGCGAAAAGGGCACTTTCTTTCAAAAGCTCTACATTTCGGGCATTGATTGTAATATTACCACTGCCAGATCCTTCTACATTTATTGCAGATCGATCGCTAAGCAATACATCTGCACGAGTCACATTCTCAGGAAATCTTAAGCTCTGACTATCACCATTTATACTCAATGTAATATTTCCAGGTGCTGCTAACCCCCCCAACTCAACTCTCCCACCATAAGCACTTAATTTCCCGCCATCCATGGTGACATTACCACCCACTAGCAGCAAACTTTTCCCATCTGGTACTCTTAAACCTAGAGCATTAAAACCTGCTGGATCTATACCTGCTGGTGCAATGGAATTATTTTGAATGACTGCATTTTGATTAATCTGATTAAAAAACAAAGCCCTTGGATTAATCGTTAGCAACAATGAAGGTGCTTCTGGATTCGTCGCACTAAAAAAGCCCAGATTGTCAAACTGAATCCCGTTAGCTGTTGTGGCTACAAACGAACCCTTAACATCCAAACTAGCATTGGTTCCAAAAATAATTCCATTCGGATTTATCAAAAACAGGTTAGCATTTCCTCCTGTGACACCTAGCGTCCCTAGAATGTTGGAGGGGTTATTTCCTGTTATCTGACTCAAAATGTTCTCAGTTCCAGGTTGATGGCTAAAATAAACACCCCGTCCTTCACCAACATTAAATTCACTAAAGCTATGAAAAAGGTTGACACCTCGAATTGCACCACCATCAATGCGATCGCTTGGTAAACCATTAATAACGACGTTAGGAGTCACGATAGAACTTTCATTCCCTAAAGTGGTATCGGTTGCGAGCTGAGCACGAGCACAATCCCAAACTGCAACTGTTCCTGTAAGGAAAACCGAACTTGTTAATAACTGCCAAGACCAACTTCGCTGGAAAGAAGTTCTACGTAAAACTCGTCCTAACATATACACTCCAATGTTCCAACATTATTACTGTTCTATGGATTCATGCTTTTGACTAGAGTTTTGCTACAATTCTTTGCCTTGCTTCTTTTGCTTAGGTGTAGTCTGGCTTGAGTTTCAGCGCTTTATTATAAGCTTCGACTGCTTCCTGATATTTTTGTAATTAGAGAGGGCTTATCCTTTACCATACCGGGCAAATGCATTATCTGGTTTATATACTGTAACTTGGTCTAATGCTGTAATGGTTTCTTCATATCTTTTTAATTTGTATAAAGCAATTGCTTTTCTAACAATATATTTCTTCTCAAAAATTCACGCAATATTCAACTGGATAATAGCTCTCTCTAGAATTCCTTTGAAGGAGGATGCCAATTACTCTCAATCCACAATACTCTCGCCTCTGTTATGTACTCGTTATTTAGTCGCAAAGCAATTACAGTTGCGCGACCTATAGGTGTTAGACCAGCAACATGAGTTCCACCATTTACCCAATTAAAATGCTCTCGCCAAGATTGTTGCCTTGGATTAAATAACGGCACTAATTGACTTGTTTGTGGATCAATTGCATGGGTTTTTGCACCTTTAAATTCGTTACACCGATAACAGGAAGCTGCCAAATTTTCAGATTCATCTTTACCTCCAGCAGCTTTAGGAAGGATATGCTCCATTACCAAAGGCATACCAATCAAGCGGGAATAAGTTTTGCAATACTCACACCTAAAGCCTGCCCTTGCTAACACTTCAGAACGAATTTTGTCAGGAATTGCCATGATTATTCGGGTAATTCATTTAAAGCAGGGACTCTGTGTCCTCGCCAACGGAGAATTGACCAAGCATAAGCTTTTTGTAACATCAAGCGGTCAGCTGCTATCCTTAACTCGCTAAGTTCTCGACGTTCGCTATAGGTAAGTTCGCCATTTTGATTTTTCTCTAATAATTCTATATGACGTTGTTGCTGTTCTGGAGTCGTTTGACTTTGGGCGATCGCTATCAATTCTTTACTATCCCACGTTTGCATTTGCAAAAGTTCTGCCTGAATTTCTACTGGGGCATTGTCAGGCGTTGGGGGTAAGTTACTGGCAATGCTTTGAGCAGCCAGGACTTCCAAAGGCTGTTGGGTTGCTGAGGCAATACGAGCCAATTGTTGAAAAATGGCTTGTGGAAGTTCAACCGTGACTTTTTGCGTTGCCATTGGTTGCTGGATGTCGTAAGTTGTTTATACTTTCAATATTAGCGCTATTACCAAAACCTTTATCCTTTATAGAGTTTAAGCGTTTTAGACACAGTGCGAATTATAACACTACGTTGACGGGGTATTTTATCTCAAATCTAAGTGGCATTAACATTTTGGGTAAGTCGTTTAAATATTTGTAAGAAATCCAGGGGAGCGCAAATCATACCAATGACAAATGACTATTGACAAATGACAATAGATGTTAAAGAATCTTCGTATTTTTCTAAACCGAATAAAGCGATCGCTCTTGCTTCCCAAATATCATGAGCGTTCTTTGGATTGTGTTTTAGAGCTTTATCATATACGCGAATAGCTTCTTCATACTTACCATCTGTAGCAAGTTTCTTTCCTTCTTGGAATAGTGCTTCAGTGTTGCTTGATAAATGAACAACCGATAGTTTAGGAAGAGATGGTAAAAGTTGGGGGATTGCAGAAACTATACCAATGGCGACTAAAATAGCAAAGACATACTTAAACTTTGGTAGCCGTAAAGAAGGTAATTTTTTGGTGGCGATCGTCGAGGTAAACGTACTGACTGTATTTTCCCAAGAGTTTTGTAACTTCTGCAAATCTTCTAACACTTCATCTACCACTTGGTAGCGGTCTCTAAAGTGTGACTTAATCATTTTGTCTAAAATTGTAGCGAGTCGGTTGTTGACGTTAGCGTGCTTGCGCCAGATAAGTTCTCTAGTACGAGGATCTTGTTCTAATTCAGGTGGATCGTCCTTTCCTGGGTCTTTTCCAGTCAGCGCATGAATGGCTGTTATTCCCAAAGCGTAGATATCACTGCTACGACGAGGTTTACCACCTAAAACTTCATTAGCCATATAACCTTTAGTTCCAACAGGTATGGTAAAGCTCGTTTCTCCCTCAGCAGTCACTATTTGTGTCTGAACTTGTTTAACTGCACCAAAACCTGTCAGCACTATTTTGTTATCAGTTTTGCGACGAATAATATTTGCAGGTTTGATCTCGCGATGAATGACATTTTCTTGATGTACAAATTTGACAACTTCCAATACTTCTTGTAACAGAATTAAAACTTTCTCTTCACTCAGTTTTTTTACCTGTGCTAGTTCCTTTTCTAAATTCTCGCCATCGATATATTCTTCAACAAGATAAAATTCTTGGTTTTCTTCAAAGTAACCTAGGAGTTGTGGAATTTGGTCATGAGTTCCCAATTTATCCAAGACTTGAGCTTCTGCTTCAAATAACTCTCTAGCTTTTTTAAGGGTATCGGGGTCGAGCGATCGCAGTCTGAGTTGTTTAACTACGCAGCGAGGTTTATCAGGTAAAAATTTATCTTCAGCTAAATATGTTTCTGTAAATCCCCCACTACAAAGATGCTGAATTATTTCATAACGCCTGACTAAAGTCTCTTTTTCTTTTAGCATTGAAATCTACCTTTACTAAAGGATGAAGTAAACCCCATAGATCGTGGGTGCTTGCAATCAAAATGCTTATTAGCATTACTGACTTTTGCCTTGACTGTTATCATAGAAATAGTAAATATCTGTGGGAATATCATTTTGTGTACATTCACTTGCAAAGCTGAGAAACACAAATTGCAGGATTCTGCCTATCCCTTTGCTGAAAATATGTAAGAGGATATTTGAAAAGTTTTGGCGAATATAATGAGCTACTATACAGGTAAAGTCCGCCTGCGCGAACTATTAGACATTAAGATGCTAACAAACTACGTATTATTACCATTAGGAACTAAAAATGATATATTTAATTAAATATTCTTATTTAAGAAAAAACACTTAAAATTATGTACTGGCAACAAAGTTTACTTGGGCTGGGATCGATCGCAGCAATAGTAGCAGTCACACCTGTTCCTGTTTCAGCTAACTGGGTAGATATTAAAGGCGGTACTACTTACGTCGTTCCTCAAGCACCTACTGTCGGTAATTATATTTACGGTAGCCCTATTTCTACTCCTATACCCGTAAATCCCGCTACAGGATTACCACTGAAACACAACTATAATTCGTATCCACAAGGTTATTACCCCTACCCACAAGGGGGATACAAGATTATTGACTCCACGATTGTCAACCCAGTTTTAGTTAATCCTCAAATTAGAAACTCAACGGTGATTAATCCCGTGATTGTTAACGATCGCCCATTATACTATTCACCTTATTACAGAGGAATATCGCGTCCAAGAATAAGAGAACAACATAGCCTTTATCCGAAAGTATATGGTTGGTAACTAGTACTTGACCACGTTATTTTTGATGTGCTGCAAGATCCCCGACTTCTTTAAGGATACAGCTGGCGAATGGGGGGTCAGACCCCCTATTCTCTAATGAGAATATAGAATCAGGATTTACGAAACTCGAATCAAGTGCGGGCGGGCTACCTTGGCAAACGCATTCTTGATATGACTTGCGCGGTGGTGGGGATGTGCTCAATACCCAATCCGATAGACAGGCGATCGTACTCAACCCAATCCGATAGACAGGCGATCGTACTCAACCGATTTTGAGAGACACCAGAGTCAACATCAGATTCTGACAGACAAGAGGGCACC